>DCFT01000156.1:8614-28377 GCA_002319885.1 Bacteroidales bacterium UBA1797 | reverse complement strand
CTCTTGCCCTGTTTGGGGGGATTCTTGCAGATTCAACAAAAAAATACAAACTGGTTATACTGTCAGGAATTGTGACCATGTTTGCGGGTTATATCATCATGGCTGTCCCTGGAATGACTCTTACAGTTACAGAAATCGGTCTATTTACAATTGCACTGGGCAATGGTTTATTCAAAGGTAACCTACAGGCAGTTGTTGGACAGATGTATGATGATCCAAAATACAATAAGCTGAGAGATTCAGCTTTTATGATCTTCTACATGGGGATCAATGTGGGAGCTTTTTTTGCCCCTTTCGCTGCCTCAGGTATTAGAAACTGGTGGCTGAAAGTAAACGGATTTGCTCATGACGGAAGTCTGCCTTCACTGTGCCATCAGTTTATTAATGGGACACTAACCGATACTTCCACATTACAGCATCTTGCTGATAAAGTAAATCTTGCAGGACCTGTAAGCGATTTATCAGCTTTTGCGCAGAATTACCTCGATGTTTTTGCAAAAGGCTATAACTACGCCTTTGGAATTGCTGCCGGCGCTATGGTAATATCACTCCTGGTTTACATTTTTTTCAATAAATACCTGCCTAACAAAGAAAAGAAGGTTATTGAAGCTGTCGAAAAAGTCGACTTCAAACCAATGCCACTCATTGCAGCTATCATGGCAATGGGAATCACTGCATTCTTACTGCATTTTGTTCAGCAAGTGGGCTGGGCAAACGGGTTTGCTTTCGGCCTACTGGCAGGATTTATTACCTGGATTGTTATGAGTGCAAAAAAAGAAGAAATGGCACGAATAACTGCACTTATCCTGGTGTTCATAGTTGTCATTTTCTTTTGGATGTCATTTCATCAGAACGGACTTACACTTACATTGTTTGCCAAAGACTATACGGTAAAACAGGTTGGGCCATTTACAAACATATTTTTCACATTACCGTCAATGCTTGCCTTTATAGGAGCAATAGCAGGACTTGTAATGCTGGTTTATGGAAATCTTAAAACAAAAGCAAAAGTGGGTGGCGGAATATTATTTGTTGTCGGATTCCTGATAGCTCTGTTTTTCATCACCGGTTTTGACCCGAGCGGATTATTGGGTAAATTATTCACTGCTTTCGGACCACAGAACTCCATCACACCAGAAATTTTTCAGTCGTTTAACCCCTTGTTTATTGTTGCACTCACTTTTCCTGTCATGGGTATATTCGCCTGGCTAAATAAAAAAGGGATTGAACCTTCAACACCAAAAAAGATCGGAATCGGGATGGTTATAGCAGCCCTGGGATTTATTATTGTCCTCGTTTCTTCTATCGGAGCACCTTCACCAGGATCTTTGCACGGGGCACCTGTTGCTGACACAGACAGAGTATCAACATATTGGTTAATAAGCAGTTATCTCATACTGACTGTGGCAGAACTATTCCTCAGCCCGATGGGATTATCTTTTGTATCAAAGGTTGCTCCCTCGCGATTCCAGGGGCTTATGCAGGGCGGATGGCTGCTGGCTACTGCAGTAGGCAATAAGCTTCTGTTTGTTGGAACACTGTTATGGGACAAGGTTCAGTTATGGCAACTATGGCTGGTATTTATAATTTGCTGCCTTACATCGGCAGCCTTCATCTTTTCTATTCTAAAAAGGCTTGAAAAAGAGGGTTAAGCAGCTGCTGTTTCAACAAAATTGAGAAATGTAAATTATGCAAATATTTTTTTATTGATTATTAACTACATTTATGTTTTCGCTAAATTAATTGCATTAATAATCCTGCATCTGTTAATAGATTTAATTATACTGTATTCGTTTTCAGTATTTTTGTTATTTTTGCAATACGTTACGATGCATCTTAAAGATGCATTTTCATTTTATAGAATATATTATAATGAAAGTTCTGAAATTTGGCGGCACATCAGTGGGATCTCCTGAACGCATAAGAGGAGTTAAAAAAATTATTGAATCACAAAGTTCGCCATGTCTGATCGTTGTATCTGCTTTCCAGGGTATTACCGATGAGCTCAAACATTTAAGTGAGCTTGCTTCAGACAGGGATGATATGTATGAATCCATACTTGATAAAATCATCACCAGGCATATTGAATATGCGAAACAATTAATTGCAAAAAACAGGCAAGACTCGCTCATTGAAGACATCAAAAACATTTCTGATGAACTTAGAGAAACATTAAACGGGATTTACCTAATACGTGAACTCAGCAAACATTCTCTTGATCAGATACTTGGTACAGGTGAGATACTTTCATCACTTATAATAAGCTATTTGATAGACGATTGTAAATTGATCGACTCCCGTAATTTTATAAAGACTGACAGCAATTTCGGTTTTGCGGCAGTAGATTTCGATAAGACTTATGGTCTGATAGCTAAAAGTCTTTCAGGTTTGAAAATGCGTATAATTGCTCCCGGGTTCATCGCCAGTAATATAAGAGGTGAAACGACAACACTTGGAAGAGGAGGATCAGATTACAGCGCAGCGATTTTTGCTGCTGCTCTCGATGCTGAAGTACTTGAAATCTGGACCGATGTAGATGGTTTTATGACAGCTGATCCGAAAAAAGTCGAGCGGGCTTATGCGATTGAAAGTCTTACCTATTCCGAAGCAATAGAGTTATCACATTTTGGTGCCAGGGTAATCTATACACCAACACTTCGTCCGGTGTATAAAAAGAATATTCCTATTATTGTCCTGAATACTTTCAATCCCTTGTCAAAAGGAACTATTATAAGCAATAAGCCAAATGGGAATAACAAGAGTCCTATTAAAGGCATTTCTTCTATTGATCATATTGATCTGATAACGCTGCAGGGAACCGGAATGGTAGGTGTAACAGGAACATCCATGCGACTTTTCGGTGCATTGGCCAGAAAGAATATTAACATAGTTCTTATAACTCAGGCCTCCTCAGAGTATTCCATCACTTTCGCCGTTAGTCCTTCAGATTCTGCACCTGCAACCGATGCATTAAATGATGAATTTAAAATAGAAATTGATCACAATAAGGAATTAAAGATCCTTGTGGAAAAAAATCTGTCTATAATAGCTATTGTTGGCGAAAGGATGAAAAACACACCGGGAATATCCGCTACACTATTCAAGTCGCTGGGCAGGAACGGGATAAATGTCATTGCCACTGCACAGGGTTCTTCGGAACTGAATATTTCTGTTGTAATTAAAAATGATAGTCTTAAAAAGGCACTTAATGTTATACACGATGGTTTCTTCCTGTCGCGTTTCAAGGAAATGTACCTGTTTATTGCAGGAACCGGATTGGTCGGAACCAGCCTTTTAAAACAACTTCAGAAACAGTATTCCACACTTATCAGCGAACATAACCTGAAAATAAATCTTATAGGAGTTGCCAATTCCAGGAAAATGATCATGGATAAAAAAGGTATTCCGCTTGAAAGCTATAAAGAAATATTAAAAACATCAGGAGAAAAAGGAGATATAGCAGTGTTCATTCAGCAGATGACAAAGTTGAATCTGCGAAATTCAGTCTTTATTGATTGCACAGCAGATGAAGATGTGGCATTGCTTTATGGAGAAATTCTTTCGCGGTATGTTTCAGTTGTAACAGCTAATAAAATTGCCTGCTCTTCGAAACAAAGCTACTATCTTCAACTCAAAAGCATAGCCAATGAGCGGGGAGTAAGATTTATGTATGAAACAACTGTCGGTGCCGGACTTCCGATAATCAAAACCATCAACGACCTTGTTCTGAGTGGTGATAAGATATTAAAGATAGAAGCTGTCCTCTCGGGTACAATGAATTTTATATTTAATGAGCTTAGTCCTGAGGTTCCATTAAGCAGCGCTATCAGAAAAGCACGGGAAATTGGTTATTCAGAACCTGATCCGCGTGTGGATCTTAGCGGAACTGATGTTGTCAGAAAAATAATGATCCTCGCCAGGGAAGCTGGTTATTCTATTGAAAAAGAAGATGTTATTATTAATAAATTTCTTCCTGACGAATGCTTCGAAGGTGATTTAAATGCCTTCTTTGAAAAGGTCAAAGAGTATGATGTTGAATTTGAACAGAAAAGAAAGGAACTAACCAAAAGAAATCAGAAATGGCGGTTCTTCGCAACGTTGGAACTGGGGAAGGCAAAAGTTGAACTTCTAACTATTGGTTCAGATCACCCTTCTTATAATCTGGAAGGCAGCAATAATATAATTCTTCTTACAACCAACAGGTATAATGAGCTGCCGATGGTAATCAAAGGATATGGTGCAGGAGCGGAAGTAACGGCAGCAGGAGTATTTGCTGATTTAATGCGCGTGGTGAATGTATGAGCAGAAATGGGAAAAAGGTCAACGTTATTTAGGCATTGACAATTGAATACACGAAACCAGAAACACGAAACACGAAACAAAAAACCAGAGTAATTGAAAAGAAAAACAATAAAATATTATTCAACAAACTTAAATTCTCCGGAAGTTAGTTTTAGTGAGGCGCTTCTCAAAGGTCTGGCACCGGATGGGGGCTTATATCTTCCTGATTCATTACCAATAATATCAACCAGGGAACTCGGAAGTTATCCTTGCAAAGAATATAGTGAGATAGCTTACAACATCCTTAACAAAATAATTGGAAATGAAATAGATAAAGAAGAACTATCAAAGCTTTGTGCCGACGCCTATAATTTTGAGATACCTCTCGAAAAAATCTACGACCGAAAATATATCATGCGTCTCGATCAGGGACCGACTGCCTCTTTCAAGGATTTTGCAGCCAGGATGATGAGCCGTCTCATGCAGCATTTCTTATCTCATAAAAACCAACATGTTACAATACTCACCGCAACATCAGGAGATACCGGCAGTGCAGTAGCAAATGCTTTTTATGGTCTGAATAACATCAAGGTAGTAATATTATTTCCTGCAGAGGAAGTTACATTAATGCAGCGAAAACAGATGACAACGCTGCAGGACAATATAAGTGTGCTTGCCATTAATGGAAAATTTGATGATTGCCAGCGTATGGTAAAAATGGCATTTTTAGATCCGGCATTATCGGATATTTCTCTTACATCAGCTAATTCGATAAATATTGGAAGATTACTGCCGCAATCAGTGTATTATTTTTATGCATATGCAAAGCTCGCGACCACTACAGATGAAAAAGTCATCTTCAGTGTGCCCTCGGGAAATTTCGGCAATCTGATGGGTGGTCTTATTGCCAAGAAAATGGGATTGCCTGTAAAAAAATTTGTTATTTCAACGAATGAAAATGATGAGGTTCCTGAATTCCTGCACACAGGTAAATATAAATTAATCACGCCATCAAAAAATTGTATTTCCAGTGCTATGAATGTAGGTCATCCCAGCAACCTGGCAAGAATTGTGGCTTTTTATGGAGGAGTTATGGATGAGTCGGGTAATGTAATAAAATCTCCTGACCTCAATCAGATGCGGGAAGATTTATTCGCTGTTAGTGTAAATGAAGAAGAAACAAAGAGGACTATCGATGAAGCATACAGAAAATATGATCTACTTCTTGAACCTCATGGAGCTGTTGCCTGGAAAGGGACTAAGGAATATTCCTCGAGAAACAAAAACATCAGGCCGGCGAAACCATTATATATCTCTCTCGAAACGGCTCATCCTTCCAAATTTCCTGACGCATTAAGACAAATTTTAAAGATTGAGCCACCTTTAGCACCTTCTCTCCTGAACTTAGAGAATAAACCTGAACATTTTCATTCGATGGAGAACAGTTATTCATTATTAAAGGAATTTTTAATTAAGTATCATAAATAATCTGACCATGCATATTGTTTGCTCTGACTTAGAAGGTGTATTTGTTCCTGAAATATGGGTAAACGTATCCAGTCATACAGGTATAGAAGAACTTAAGCTTACCACACGCGATATTAGCGATTACAATGTTCTCATGAAGAGAAGATTAGAATTATTAAGAAAATATGGACTTACTCTTCGTGATGTTCAAAACGTTATTTCACTGCTTAAACCATTGCCTGGTGCATTGGAATTTATTGACTGGCTTCGGACCAGGACTCAACTTATTATTGTTTCCGATACATTCAGTGAATTTGCCGATCCGCTTATGCGGCAGCTGGGAAGACCGACCCTTTTTTGTCATCATCTTACTACCGATAAAGAAGGGAATATCACAAACTATAACCTGCGTCAGAACGATGGTAAGAAACATGTAGTTGAAGCCCTTCAAAGTCTTAATTATAAAGTAATAGCCGTTGGTGATTCTTATAATGACATCTCTATGCTTAGAAAAGCAGACCATGGAATACTTTATAATCCACCACAGAATGTTGCTGATGAGCATAGCGATTTAAAAGTTGTAAAAACCTATGCGAGTCTTAAACGGATCATTGCACAAATGATAAGCGGTGAAGAATAGATAAATCGATTTGGTCAGAACCCGGGGCTGTTGAAGAAGTCGAAATCCATTAACCACAAAGATCTCAAAGGTTTTACACAAAGATCACAAAGAACTGAAATACATTGTTTTAACTTTGTGTTCTTTGAGCATTCTTAGTGCACTTTGTGGTTAAAAAGGACTTTTTAGACGACTCCAAGTAGGATTAATCGTAATAATTTCTTATTTTTACCTTAACTCTAAACAAATCAATTAACCGGCCGTATGAAACTTCCTCCCTCCTCTAAAAACTGGTTAACAATTATCGGTTCAATTATTGCCGGTATGAACCTGGCACTGATTATTATTCTGTTCATCATTTCAAGTATTTTCAACAAAGGGAATACTAATCTAGGGTTGTTTATTTATATTATTCTGCCCGGGTTCCTTATTTTTGGACTCTTGCTTATCCCTATTGGGATGATAAGGGAGCGGAAGAGAATCCGCAAAAGCGGCATTAAGGAAGAGGCAAAATATCCAAAAATTGATCTGAATGATCCCCGGCACAGAAATGCTTTTGTTATATTTACTATTACCACCATCATAGTACTGTTCCTTTCAACGCTTGGAAGCTTTCAGGCTTTTCATATAACGGAATCAGTCGAATTCTGTGGTACTCTGTGCCATCAGGTTATGGAGCCTGAATATACTGCATATCAGAATTCTCCCCACGCAAATGTTGCCTGTGTTGAATGCCATGTCGGTGCAGGAGCCTCGTGGTATGTAAAATCAAAACTATCGGGATTGCACCAGGTATATGCGGTTTTAACAAATTCTTATCCCCGACCAATCGAAACACCGCTGCACGATTTACGGCCTGCAAGAGAAACATGCGAAAAATGTCACTGGCCTCAGAAATTCTATGCCAGGACGCTCTGGACAAATAAATATTTCCTGGCCGACTCGTTGAATTCAGAGTGGGATATTATGCTCGAGATGAAAACAGGACCTGAATATAGCGGTATGGGATTTAAAGAGGGAATTCACTGGCATATAAATCCTGCTGTAAAAATTGAGTACATTTCGGATAATGACAAACGCGAGAATATAACTTATGTGAAATATACAGATTTAACATCCGGAAAGATCACAATATTTCGCGACGACAGCAATCCTATAACTGACAGTCTGGTGTCCGTTTCTGATATGAGAACCATGGATTGCATTGATTGCCACAATCGTCCGTCACATAATTATAAATCACCTCCCGTCTATTTCGATAAAGCAATGCTTACCGATACTGCTTCAAAAAACATTCCTTTCTTTAAAAAGGTTTCTATGGGAATATTAAAAGATACCTTCAGTAATAAGGATACAGCGCTAATGAAAATAAAAGAGGGTATCACAGATTTTTACAAATCGGGTTTTAAGGAATATTATGCAAATAATAAAGATCTGATTGACAAATCTATTGTGTCGGTTCAGAAAGCATTCAGCCAGAATACTTTTCCCCGGATGAAAGTAACTTATGATCATTATCCGGAACATATCGGGCACCTTGAATCTGAGGGATGTTTCAGGTGTCATAATGACACCTTCAAAGCACCTGATGGTAGTAAAATCTCACGTGATTGTAACCTCTGTCATAATATAGTAGGTCAGGGAAAAGAAGGAATGATGGAATATGCCAATATAAGGGAAAATCTTGCATTCAAACATCCTGTAAATATTGGCAATGCCTGGAAAGAATCCAATTGTTCAGAATGTCATCAATTCCTTTATTAAGGTTAAGCGCTGAGAAACTTAGAAACGAACCGATACCACTAAGAATTATTTGAGAATTTCTGTTGTATACTTATCTGCAATATCAGACTGATCATTCGAAAGACCAGATATTATCACTATTCTGTTCCCTTTCCATGTCAGAAAAATAGTTCCATTGTACCCATCTTTAAACATATACCTTGCGGTTTCAGAATCCAGTGCTTCAGTTCCGGATGATGTAAGATACTCTTCAACAGTTTTTTTTGCATCCTCGGGGGTATCACAATCCAGTATAAATATTGAAAAAATATCATTGCCTGACTCATAATTTGCCTTGAAGGCTTTGTTAAGGAACTTATGACCCAGAACACTCTCATTAATATAGGTCTCCTCATTGGCCTTTTTCCCATCTAATGGAAACATTGAAAGTGCAGAAGGCATTTCCGAACCTCCGGGTATCAGATCAGCAATTTCGCGAGCCAGTAATTCTGCCGATTTTAAAGTATTTTCACTCTTGGAATATGTCCTTATTTTGACATAATAACTGCCTTTGAAGAAGTTTATTGATCCATCAGCGCTGTATCCCTGAGAACCAATATTAAGGAATTGGAAAGATGGTGAACGCTCGGTCGAATATATTCCGAAAGCCATGGTGTTATCAGCCTGCTTGTAAATTTCAAGCTTAATCACATTTTTCCCCTTCTTGTATTCTGCAACATGCAGATCAACAAAACCATAAGCAAGATATGTGTCTGCAGCTCCATTTATATAATCCCAAAGGTTTTCGGGGAGATAAACAGGGGTATTTGTATTTTTTTTATAGCCTTTCAGATCAGGAAATTTGATATCCTGTGCAACTACGGTTCCTGAAATAAATATCAGGAAAAATGCAAAAATAATTTTGTTTTTCATTATCAAAAAATTGAGTTATCTAACATGCCAAACGAAGTAACCTCTCCTCCTTTTGAGCTCCCCGTCTTCTGTTCTTTATTGATGCACCATTAATTAAGTCAGAAATTCAGCCGGGACGTCTACCAACCTCGAAATATCAGCAATTTTTTCACGGATATCAAAGTTTTTGGTACATTCCACCATACAGGAACTGCACTCTTTGCATGGATCATTATTTGTGCCGAGCTCGCTTAATAAAGAATGAGCCATACCCGGGTTTGAATAACCATAGGCATACATATATGCTCTCATCAGATCGGGGATGGGAAGGTTCAACGGGCAGGTACTGAGGCAATGCGTGCAAGCTGTACAGTAGAGTCCCTTCTCAGCACCAGCGATTAAAAGATCTCTCTTTTCCTGATCGGTTATTGAAATGTCGGACAGAAGCTTTATGTTTAGATCGAGCTGATCAAAGTCAGTCATGCCCGGAATAGTGGTAGTAACATCGGGATTGGATAACACCCATTTGAGAGCAGCTGAGGCATTGATCGGTTTTGTTTTTTCTTTATCGAGAAATCCGCCACCTGCCATAGTTTTCATTGCCACAATTCCAATACCTGACTGATTAGCTTTCTTTATCGCACTATTTAATTCGGTTAAATATGTCTGCTTAAAATTATACGAAGTCAGTATCACATCCCATATGTCCATAGAGGCAGCAGCATTTATTACAACAGGTTCATTTGTGTGTGTAGAGAAACCCATAAATTTTATTCTGCCTTCTTTTTTAAGTTTCTTGACAGTATTGATAATCGGTTTATACTCGAGTAATTCAGGATTCCGCACGTCGTGTATATACAGAATATCAACGTAATCCATTTTTAACCTGGAAAGGCTAGTATTGAATTTTGAAAGAAATTCTTCAGCGGTTGTCTGGTCCGAAGGTTTACCTTCCCTGTCCACGCCTGCAGGTTTAACCTTTGTAGCAAGATAGAAGGAGTTTCTGGGGTAATCTTTCAGAAGATTTCCAAGCATAATCTCGTTATTCCCATTCTGATATCCATTGGCAGTATCGAAGAGTTTAATACCTTTTTCATAAGCGGCTTTGCAGAGGTTCGGATTATCTGCTCTCATGACACCGAAACTGATTACAGGAATATTCATTCCTGTTTTTCCAAGTGTTCTCGTTAAAGTCTCCTGAGGCTGATCCGAAAGCGCGGCTTTAGCCAGAGAGGGTGATAAAGTTACAACTCCTGCAGCACCGGCAATACCCGTCCTTAGAAAACCTCTTCTGCTGATATTTCTCATTTTCGTATGTTATTATAAAAATTAATCAACTCCTGCCTTCAGAACCGTGGTTAGTTACAACATAGTTTATTATTTCAGACTTCTGATCCTTACCTCAATACCTGAATCCTTTAATAATTTAACAATTTCGTTTGTGTCAGTGTCACCAAAATGATATGGGTAAAGTATTTTGGGCTTAAAGGCAAGTGCTGCATCAGCAACCATTTCAGGAGTCATGGTATAAGGCAGATTCATAGGTAAAAAAGCGACATCGATATTCTTTAGTTCTTTCATTTCCGGAGTGTTCTCAGTGTCTCCGGCAATATAAAACCTTTTGCCGCCTATTGTTAGGATATATCCCAATCCAACTCCTTTAGGATGATAAGGATGGCCGGGTGTAATCTCATGTACAATATTATAAGCAGGTACAGCTTCAATAATGATATTATTGATCTCCTGCCTGTCTCCCGCTTTCATTGTCATTGCCCATGGAATTTTTAATCCGGAGTTCTGGTTGCAGAATAATAAAGTTCCCTGTTTTTTAAGATCTCCGATTAATTTAGGATCAAGATGATCGCCATGTTCGTGAGTGACCAGAATAAGATCTGCCTTCGGAAGAAATTCATAGTTCCCCGAACTTCTTACCGGATCAAAATAAATGACATAACCATTCACTTTGAACATCAGTGAACCATGACCGATAAAATGCATTTCAACTACTCCTGCCGATGTAAGTATTTTATCATATTCAGGAGGCTCCTGAGAAAATCCCGGAATAATCATAATGACAAATATTATAGTTAGAAAACATTTCTTCAGATGTGCTAAAGTACAGTAATTCATATTCTTAATTTTTAAGTATGACAATATACAAAGATTTAAAAAAAATCAATAATTATTAACTTTATTTAAGTCTTTTCAGAAATAAAAAAGCAGTAAATTGTGTATCAGGAATCATACATAAACTCACAATGAGAATCCTTCTTCTAAGACTCCCGTCATATTCATCCGCAATATCAGAAATTTTCCGTGTGGAAAAGCAGTTATTAAATGTTAATCAAATTTATCATTGACTCATTCAATTTATCTTTAATTTTTAATACCTTTCCAGCAGAATTTAGGTCATTGTGTCAATTAACTAACATTGATGCGTTTAGGGAAAAATAAACGGGTTTTTCTATTATTACTCATTCTGGTTATTACCACATCAGCCAGCGCACAGACGGGAAAAAGTTATAAGTTCCATCTTGGTGATACTTTGCAGAAAACGGAAGTCAATGCCAGTGATCAATCAATTATAATAAATTATGCAATATCTGAGTTAAACATCGAGACTATAACCAATAGCGCAGGTGCATTCTACCGCGTTTCCATCCCTGGTCATATTTCGTCGGCAATTGCCGGGAAACCGGAACTCCCTGTATTTAGTCGATTGATAACAGTTCCTGCCGGATCCGGATTCAGGATTAAGATCTCCGATGTCAGATCTACTGATATCAAACCATCGGGCAAAAAAATTACAGGCCTGCTTATCCCAGCCCAGGAAAGTGAAACAAAAGAAATCCAACAAACAAAACCGGCATTTGTGATTGATAAAAAAATATATGCCACCCGGGGATTTATTGCTGCTGATACAGTGAAAATTGAATCTCTGGGTATTGTCAGGAATACTAATCTTGCCAACCTCTATATTTCACCGGTAAGATATAATCCTCATTCAAACTCCCTGAAGGTTATCACCTCAATGAAAATTGAAATAACATTTTCAAATTCAACAGGTGCAATATCAGCATCAACAGCATCTGAACGGTCACTTTTCAATGAAACACTAAGCAAAGGTGTGCTTAACTTCAACCCGGGCCAGGTTATACCAGGCTATTCAAATCAACCGGTTAAAATGATAATTCTTACGGATACAGCTTTTAAAAAACAATTAAAACCATTTATTAAATGGAAAACACAGAAGGGCTTCAAACTTAAGATCCTTTACAGAGGAAAAGACTTTGCAGGAAATGATTATCAGCATATTAAAGATACACTCAGCAAAATTTACAAAGCATCTTCAGCGAGCGACCCGCCACCCGAATATCTGCTTATAATCGGAGATGTAAACAGAATACCTTATTATGGTTCCGGAGGGTCCGGCAATGTTACTGATATGTATTATGGCGAATTTGATGGAAATGGTGACTATATGCCGGAAATGTTTATTGGAAGGATTCCGGTAGCTGATACAAACGAACTGAAAACTGCCATCACCAAGATTATTCAATATGAAAAGTTCCAGTTTTCTGATGCAAATAAATTTTATACGCGGTCATTAATCAGCGCCGGTTATGACGATAGTTATGCCAATAATATGAATGGTCAGATTAAGTATGCAATAACTAATTATCTTACAAAAGAGAATAATATAAATGAATTTCACTTTAATTACCCACAATCATATACAGCAAAAGATTCAATTATAAAACTTATAAATAGTGGCGTTTCATTTATTAATTATACCGGGCACGGTGAAGCCGACGGATGGCTACATGTCAATATTAAATCTTCTGATATTCCCCTATTTCAGAATAAAAACATGTATCCATTTGTGATAAGTAATGCCTGCAGGACAGCCCAATTCGACCAGCCCTCAACATTTGGAAACAGGATGTTGCTGACAGCTGACAAGGGAGCAATTGGCTTTATCGGATGCTCAAACGACTCCTTCTGGGACGAGGATTATTACTGGGCTGTAGGTACGGGTGTAATTACCGATAACCCCACATATGAATCTACGGGTCTGGGGGCCTATGACAGATTGTTTCATACTCACGGTGAATCTCCTTCTGACTGGTATTTTTCGATGGGCCAGATCATTTATGCAGGCAACCTGGCTGTCAGTGCAAGTACATCCTCAAATAAGAAATATTACTGGGAGACATATAACCTGATCGGTGACCCGAGTGTAATTCCAATTATTGGAACGCCAGGGAAATTCACTATATCCTTACCAGATACTCTTCCAAATGGTATCAAATCACTTTCCTTAAATGTTGATCCATTTGCATATGTTGCTGTTTCACATGCTGATACTCTTTGGGATGCTTCCTACGCAAGCTGTTCAGGATCGGTTGATCTTAACATGCCGGGTATCTCTAATGATTCTTGTCTGGTTGTAATTACAGGACAAAACAAAGAACCGGAATTGAAAACTATCCATTTCTCAAATGTGAACAAGGAGTTTATTAACCTTAGCGCAAGCAGTATAAACGATAGCCTGGGAAATAACAATAAAATGGCAGATTTTGGAGAATCATTTTACCTTAATCTTACTCTTAGTAATCTTGGGTTGACCGATGCACATAATCTATATGCCAAAATCTCTTCTGCTTCTGATTTGGTTAAAATCACCAGCGATTCTGTCTCAATAGGAACTATAAAGGCGAAATCTGATACCATCCTGTCAGATAAGCTTGGTATTACTGTTGCCACTGATGTACCCGATCTTGCAATAGTTACTGTTAACTTGCTCGTAAAGGATGAAGTATCTGAAAAACATTATCTTATCGATATCTCTATCCATGCTCCTGATCTACAGATAATCAATTATGTTCTGGATGACAAAACTTTCGGAAATGGTGATAATATTCCCGATCCGGGTGAAACATTCTCTCTGGTTTTTAAGGTCCGTAATCAGGGAAGCAGTAATATTGAAGGGCAATTTGGCATTTCCAGTCCACAAGATGATATTTCAGTTGTTGATCCAAGTGTAAAGTCAGGCGTACTCCAATTTGGACAGGTAACAGACATACCAGTATTGGTAAAACTTTCTGAGACTACACCTTCAGGAAGCTTTATTTCTATTTCATCAACACTCGATTGCAATCCCTATTTTGTGAATAAAGATTTCACATTCAGGGTCGGGAAAATACGTGAGAGTTTTGAAGCTTCATCATTTAATGTTTTCCCATGGATCAATATCAGCCCAGTTCCCTGGATTATTACTTCAGCAACTTCGTATGATGGCCTCATTGCAGCAAGATCGGGTGCAATAGATCACAATGGATCCACATCACTGATAATAAGGACTGTATACGCTAAAGATGATTCTCTTAAGTTCTTTTACAAAGTTTCATCAGAACCTAACTATGATTTCCTTTCTTTTAAACTGAACGATGTTGAAGTTTTGAGAAAATCAGGAGAAATTCCCTGGACAAGATGCGCTGTTGCAGTACCCGCCGGGACCAATAAATTGGAATGGAATTATAATAAAGACAGTTCTGTTTCAAAAGGGTCAGACTGTAGCTGGATTGACATGATCGATTTTGCAAAAACAAGTACTGTAACCTATATTCAGAAAGACCTTCAAACTGCAAGAATTGTGATCCCTGCCACAAGTGGCAAGTATGGACTGGAGAATATTTCAGTCAAAGTTCTGAACAAGGGGAAAGATACTATTAATGGCTTTAATCTTGCTTACCAGGTAAATGATGAATTACCTCCTGTGCAACAATTTTTTAACACAAAAGTTCTGCCTCTTAGTGATTCAGTTACTGTAACTTTTAATAGAAAAGCTGATCTTTCAAAGTATGGTCCTTATAAAATTGTTGCTTACGGATTTGATAACAAAGATGATTACTTATTTAATGACACTTTGACTGCAAAAATTGAGAATACAATGATCAAAGAGACTGTTGGTGTTTATCCTAATCCTTTCTTTGACAGTTTTACTGTTTCAGTTAACTCACAGACAGATGATAAGCTCAGACTAACGATCACAAATGAAGCTGGAATGATACTATATGATGTTGATAAAAGCATATTAAGCGGAAATAATTCATTTACAATTAGTGATTTGAAATTAATTCCATCAATTTATTATTTCAGAATTAAAGGTACAACTATTGATAAAACGATACCTGTTGTTAAACTCAGACGCTAGTCTGTTATCGTATATTAAATTATAAATTCTGTAAAATATGTCAACCATAACACCTACAAGGGCTAAAGCATTTGAATTGTTTAAAAGATACAATAAGTCAGAAAGTCTCACCAGACATGCTTTATCAGTGGAAGCAGTAATGAGGTACATGGCTAATAAGGCTGGAGAGGATGAAGAGAAATGGGGAATAATCGGGCTGATTCACGATCTTGATTATGAGATGTATCCTGAACAACATTGTATCATGACTGAAAATATTTTAAAAGAGAATAACTGGCCACAGGAATATATCCGGGCTGTGATGAGTCATGGGTGGGGTCTTGCAACCGATGTGAAACCTATTTCATTACTGGAACGGACAATTTATGCTGTCGATGAATTAACAGGTTTGGTTGTTACCAGCGCCCTTGTAAGGCCTTCAAAAAGTGTTTTGGATATGGAAGCAAGATCAGTCAGGAAAAAGTGGAATGATAAGAGATTTGCAGCGGGTGTTGACCGTTCTGTTATAGAAAAGGGAGCTGAAATGCTGGGGATCAGTCTCGATGACCTGATAACCGATTGTATTATGGGTATGAGGACAGTGGCAGGCGATATTGGATTGGAAGGCACCCTGCCCCACTGACGGAGACCCCCATTAAAAGGAGCAAAAGACCTGAATAAAAAAAGGTTGAATCAAATGATCCAGCCTTTTTTATCTCATTTAAAGACTTATTAAAGAATCTTAAGCTTAATATTTCTGAACCATACGTCATTTCCATGATCCTGCAGTCCAATATAACCTTCTTTTGCAGGATTGACAAACCATTCAAAGTCTTTGAATTTTGAGTTTTCAACCATCTTTTTCCAATCTTCAGTCCAGAGATGGAATTCAACTACATTTGCTCCGTTTTGAGAAAATACCACTGTACCCTGATAAACAAGAATATGAGCATGATTCCACTCTCCTGCAGGTTTAGTGTTCTGTGGTTTTGCAGGTATAAGATCATAGAGTGACCCAGCCATGCGGTCTCCATTTACGCCAAGCTTTGCATCAGGATGTTTTTCATTATCCAGAATCTGCATTTCGAGACCGGATTTCCAGATTGGCTCGTTAGGTATCTCCTGTGCGAGAATAAAAATACCGCTGTTTCCACCTTCGGAAATTTTCCATTCGAGATCGAGTTCGAAATTTTCTAATTTCTTGTCGTAGATAATATCTCCACCACTACCGGCTTCTCCGGTTCCTGATCCAATACAGTGAAGAGTACCATCAACAACATCCCATCCCGATTCAGGGAAAGTCGGTTTATCGTAACCACGCCATCCGGTGGTTGTTTTACCATCGAAGATGGATACAAAACCATCATCTTTTGAGGCTTTTTTGGAGTTTCCATTGGAGCCACAGGATGTTGTAATTCCCAATACAAGGACACATGACAAAATAATGTTTAATAGCTTCATAATACTTAATATATTAAAAGTTAAGAGTCACAGGTAATAATTATCTGTGACTCAATTTAATTATGCAGGCATATCAGGCAAAGTAAATCCACTGCGGTAGGTATGTTTTACCATATCAGCAGCAAATTCTTTTGCGTTAAGTTTAATATCAGGTCTGTTGAATTTGGGATCTCCGTCAACGATTGTAAAATTATCGGAGATAGTGAGTCTTACTGATTCATCAGGTCCAATGTTTGTGAATTCCATTTTTTGTCCATCCCAATCAAGTACTTTGTTAAGACCCTGAAGTCTGACAGCTGGAACACCCATCACGACCATTTCATTGAATGGACCTGCTTCTGAGAAATCAGATTTTGTTTTAACTCTTGATTCCGGGCTTTCTTTGCATGCACGTACCCAATCCATTTCATGACCGCCGTTCATTGCATTTTCAACTCTTCTTTCAGTTTTCGGGACAACAGGTTTTCTTCCTGATAATAACCATGGATCTTTTCCATAGCAACCACAGATAAGAGTATCTTTTTCACCGTGGAAAATAACACCACCACCGGCATCATTCATATTTTTTCCGGCAGGCCAGCCGACTGGTTTTGGCGGTTGCAAACCACCGTCGTACCATACAACTTCAACCTGGGGATATTTAACTTTTGATCCTTTTGGCGCTACTCTCTCAGGGAATGTAAGAGTAACCATCTGAGCATTAGGTGCACAGTCGGTTAATAAAAGTGTTGAACTTGCCTGAGCATGAATTGGATAGCCTAATTTCAGAGATTTGAAGATAGGATGCATAATATGGCAGGCCATATCACCCAGTGCACCTGTTCCAAAATCCCACCAGCCTCTCCAGTTCCATGGAGTGTAGATGCTGTTATACGGACGCATCTTGGTTGGCCCGATAAAAAGATCCCAGTTAAGAGTATCAGGTACCCATTCACCTTTAGGAACGTTTAATCCCTGTGGCCATATCGGGCGATCAGTAAATGCTTCAACTCTTTTTACTTCGCCAATTTCGCCATTCTGCATCCACTCAATGGTCTGATTTACACCTTCACCAGAGGAACCCTGGTTACCCATCTGTGTCGCAACTTTATATTGTGCTGCGAGTTTAGTTAATAACCTTGACTCATAAACTGTATGTGTTAATGGTTTCTGAGTATAAACATGTTTTCCCATTGTGATTGCGTTGGCTGTAATCACAGCATGTGAATGATCAGCTGTAGCAGTAATAACCGCATCAATTGATTTTCCCATTTCATCGTACATCTTTCGCCAGTCCCAATAGGGTTTGGCCTTTGGATTAGCAGCAAAAACCCGTTTTGCATAACCCCAGTCAACATCACAAAGTGCAACTATGTTCTCTGTTCCGGATACATTCTTCAGGTTTGTATTACCCATGCCACCAATACCAACAACAGCAATGTTCAGCTTGTCGCTGGGAGCTGGTGTCTTGCGGCCAAGTCCACTGACGACTGAGCTCGGCAGTATAGTCAGACCCGCAGCGACAGCACCGGTTGTCCCAAGGAACGTCCGGCGTGTAATGTGTTTCGAATTTTCTTTCATTTCAGGTAAATTAAAATTTATAATTGATCCATAAAATTAATTATTTTTATTAAGTATGGCATATGATATGCCATATTTAAAAACATATTCAGAAATCTATAATTCTCTGATCCAGATGTTTCTAAATCCAACAGGATTTCCATGATCCTGCAATTCTATACTGCCCGGACCATGTTTTTTGACAAAATATTCAGGTATACCTATATATTCTGTAGGACCTCTTAATACGACATTATTCTGAACCAATACTCCATTTTGAAGTACTGTCACCCTCGGAGGTGTAACGTACAAAGTCGAATCATTTCCGAATGTAGGAGCAGTATAAATAATATCATATGCCTGCCATTCACCCGGCTTTTTGCAGACATTTACCAGAGGTGCATACTGTTTATACATTGCTGCTGCCTGTCCATTGCGATAGGTTCGGTTATTATAACTATCAAGCACCTGTACTTCATAAAGTTCCTGTAGAAAAACACCGCTGTTACCTCTGCCCTGACTTTCGCCCACCACTTCAGAAGGTGTTCTCCACTCAATATGCAGCTGAAAATTTCCAAATTTACGTTTGGTTTTAATGAACCCTGCTCCTCTTGTGCTTATGAGCGCTCCATCCTTTACTATCCACTTTGATGGGTTTCCCTGTAGGTCGGACCATTCTGAATTCAGTTCCGTACCGCTGAATAAAACAATGGCATCTGAAGGTGCATCAGAATTTGTGATGCCCGGCTGAATAATTTTTACTTCAGGCTCCCATATCTCAGTCATTCCGGGAGTCATTTTTTCAAGTTCAGGATACTTTCCCGGAACTGGTTTTGTTGTTTGTGGTGTCTGCCCTATACCATATGTGAAAAGGCACGACATCAAGCTTAAAGTAACCAATTTTTTCATTTTGCTGATTTATTTAATTTTATTTACACCTACGCGCACTTTAATAACATTTTTACTGTGCCGTTGTTTAAGGCAAATATAAAGCGGGATTTTTAAAAAACCTAATCCTATATTCCTCCTTACCTTACTTGCAATATTCATTTATACGATAAGAATAATTGATATTTTGTTTAACATTATATTTTTTCCAAATCCATTTGAACTTCTGAATATTTATCCTAACTTTAAAAATATGGACAAAAAAAGTTATAGAGAAAATGCATAAAGGACAGATAACTATTAAGGATATTGCAAAAGAGCTTGGAATTTCCCCTTCAACTGTATCAAAAGCTCTGAAAGGACATCGCGATATAAGTATTTCGACAAAAAAATCAGTTAGGAAGCTTGCTGAAGAATGGAACTATAAACCTAACCAGATTGCTTTAAGCCTTAAAAGTGGTTCGAGTAAAACAATTGGAGTTATTGTTCCTGAGATAGTTCACTATTTTTTTTCAACTGTTATAAGTGGTATTGAAGATCTGGCATATGACTCAGGATATCATGTAATGTTCTGCCAGTCGAGCGAGCTCTATGCCAGAGAAGTAAAAGCTGTTGAAACGCTCCTCCTTAGTGGAGTAGATGGAATACTTATTTCAATGTCCAAGATGACAGAAAAAT
>DCFT01000156.1:0-8291 GCA_002319885.1 Bacteroidales bacterium UBA1797 | reverse complement strand
ATCTGCGAGGATATTGATACTGACAGGGTTATCATAGATGATGAAACTGCGGCCTATCAAGCTGTAAATCATCTTATATCAAAAGGGTATAAAAATATCATGCATCTCTCCGGGCCGTCAACTCTTTTAATTGGGAAAAATCGTAAAGATGGATACCTGAGGGCTCTTAAGGAACACAATATGTCAGCGGATGACAACAATATTCTATGGTGCGACACCAGAGAGGATGCCTCTTCACTTGTCCCGTCAGTATTAAACAGAAAGGTTAAGCCTGATGCTTTTTTTTGCGTCAATGACCTTACCGCAGTTTCGGCAATGAAAATTATACAGAAAATGGGATATAGAATTCCTGAGGAAATTGCCGTTGTCGGATTTACAAATGATTTAATTTCCGAATTTACAAATCCTACTCTTACTACTGTAGAACAACATGGATACTTGATCGGAAAAGAAGCAGTAAGATTACTGATTGATCGTATTGAGAAAAATATTGAACTTCCTTTTCAGACCAAAATCATTAAATCTGAACTAATTGTGAAAGGTTCTTCGACAAGATGTTAAATATTGAATTGTATCTGTTTAAATCGACTTTCCCCTCCTTCTTTTGTCTGACCCTTTATACACATCTTTTTAAGATCTGGAAAATGTACATATTAGTCCATGGAAAACCATGTAGAATTGGCAATAGTTTAATCTCATGGATCATATAAAATCTCAATGAAATAAGAATAAGGTATTTTTATAGTCACAAATGATTAGCTGCAAAAGAACGGGACTGACAGCGACGAGTACACACATTGTAAAAGCATTTCTCAGATTATTATTATTCATTCCTGTGAGTCATAAAAAAATCTATTTTTTCAATATTTTTTTGTCATAAAAGAATTATTATTTAATCATTTTCAGAAAACGTTTGAAACAAAGTCAATAGAATAATTCGTGCCCGGGTTTATTAATATTTTAAGTTCACAATCACTATTTTATACGATACTTTTTTTTCAAATTCTCCCATTAATTCCTTTTTAATATTTTTTTAATAAGAATTTAATATATACATTTGCTCATCGGCATTCCTACAAAGAAATATTGTTTTTTTTAATTTGCTGAGAACCTGAAAATCTGAACTATCTTTTTTGATGTTGACCTACTTTTTACCTATGTATCTACACCTTGTTTATATCCCAAAAAGGTATTATTTACCTTTATTTTCAATTATAACACACCTAAAAATTAGCTAACCTAAAAAAAATCAACTATGGCAACATTGCGAAATTTTGTTTTTTTATGGAGGAGAGGCATCTTATCGCTTCTTCTTTTTGGCTTTGCGATCAGCTTCACCTTCGCACAGGGAAGAGTTGTGAAAGGC
This sequence comes from Bacteroidales bacterium UBA1797, assembly GCA_002319885.1. GTDB lineage: Bacteria > Bacteroidota > Bacteroidia > Bacteroidales > VadinHA17 > LD21. The sequence continues at coordinate 6,925 of DCFT01000156.1, read as the reverse complement.
AAAGTAACGTCTGCAACTGAAGGTCCCCTTCCGGGAGTTAACATTGTGCTCCAGGGAACTGTACAGGGAACCCTTACTGATGGAGAAGGGAATTATTCTATCACAGTTCCTGGTCCCGACGCAGTACTCGTATTTTCTTTTATCAGTTACACTACCCAATCAGTAACCGTAGGTGCACAATCAACTATTGACGTTGTATTGGCTCCCTCACTGAGTACTCTTAACGAAGTTGTAGTTGTCGGGTATGGTACACAGAAAAAGAGAGAGGTTACCAGCTCTATTGCTACTGTTAAGTCAGACGAGTTTGTAACAGGTAGTATTCAGGACCCGGTACAGCTAATCCAGGGTAAGGTAGCCGGTTTGGCTATCAGCAGACCTGGAGGTGACCCAAACGGAACGTATGACATCCGCCTCAGAGGGTTGAGTACTATTGGAGCCAACATCGGGCCGCTTGTTGTTATTGATGGTGTTATCGGGGGATCTCTCGACAACGTCGACCCTAACGACATTGAATCTATAAACGTATTGAAAGATGGATCTGCTGCTGCAATATACGGTACCAGGGGTTCAAGCGGTGTTATTCTTGTAACAACAAAAAAGGGAAGAAAAGGAACAGCAACTATTGAATATAATGTTTATGGTACTGCTGAAATGGTTGCCAAGAATACAGATGTTATGAACGCCACTGAATGGAGAGCATTGTCAAAAGAAACAGGTTTGGGAAAAGACTTTGGTGCAAATACCGACTGGTTTAGGGCAATTGAACAAACAGCATTTACACAGGTACATAACCTGTCATTGTCAGGCGGAACTGATAAAACAAGTTATCGTGCATCAGTAAACTACCATGACAATCAGGGTATTATGATCAATACAGGATTTAATCAGCTTAACGGAAGAATTAATATCTCCCAAAAAGCATTAAATGATAAACTTACCATTGATTTTAACCTTGGAGCAACTGAAAAAGATCAGCAAATAGGTTTTACAGATGCATTTAAATATGCCACAATTTACAATCCTACGGCTCCTGTTAGAAGCACAGATGCATTATATAAACAGTATGATGGATATTTTCAACAGGTACTGTTCGATTATTGTAACCCTGTTCAGATAGCTCAGGAAGATAAAAATGAAGCAAAAAACAGACTTTTTGATCTGTCAATAAAAGGAGCTTATGAGATCGTAAAAGGTCTTGTTGTTGATGCTGCTTATTCAACAGAAACTTCAGCCAAATTACAAGGCACCTATTATGATATGAACGATGTTTATGTTGGACAAAGCAGGACTGGTTTAGCTTCAAGACAAGAAGATAACTCTTCCAGCCGCCTTTTTGAATCAACAGCACATTATACTGGTGATCTGAATCCCGACATCAATATCAATGCTCTGGTTGGTTATTCATACCAGGATTTCACAAATGAGGAATTCTATGCTCAGGGTGGGAACTTTCTGACTGACGAATTCACATTTAATAACCTTAGCGCTGCCCTTGATTTTAAAAATGGTAAAGGCACAATCACAAGCTTTAAAAACTCCAATAAACTTATCGGTTTTGTCGGACGTTTGAATGTGAATATTCTCAGCATGTATTTTATATCCGCAAGTGCCAGATATGAAGGTTCTTCACGTTTTGGTTCAGCTAATAAATGGGGTTTGTTCCCAGCTATCAGTGGTGGAGTTGATATATCTAAATTGCTTGATATCAGCATGATTGACAACCTTAAAATAAGAGCAAATTATGGTATTACCGGAAACCAGCCAAGCGACAGTTATTTATCGATACTTCGCCTCGGACCTTCAGGTAACTTCTTCTATAACGGAGCTTTCGTTCCTTCTTATTCTCCCACAAGTAATGCGAATCCCGATCTAAAATGGGAAAGAACAGGACAGTTCGATGCAGGTTTTGATTTTTCACTCTTTAAATCCAGACTTTCCGGTACCTTTGACTACTATACAAAAACAACAACCGACTTATTGTGGTCTTTTGAAGTTCCGGTTCCTCCAAACCTTTTTACAACTGCAGAGGTTAACATTGGGAAACTCAGAAGCAGCGGTATTGAATTAACTCTTAACTGCAACGTTATCAGAAAAGGTGACTTCAATTATTCTGTTACTCTAACCCCTTCATACACTCTTGAAAATACATTGGTTTCTCTTTCCGGAACATATAATGGTTCTAAACTGACCTATGGTCAGAAAGATCTTAGTGATATGGGTTCCCCGGGACAAAACCAGGTACCTCTTGTAAGAGTTGAAGAAGGCAAACCAATTGGCCAGTTACTGGCATTGGTATTCAATGGAATTGATGAAGGAGGAAATATGACATTTGTTGATGAAAACGGTGATGGAGTTATTGACCAGGCCGACCGTAAAGTTATCGCCAATGGATTACCAAAATTCCTTATGGGCTTCGGTAACACTCTATCCTACAAAAACTGGGATTTGAATGTTTTCTTCCGTGGTGTATTCGGACATCATCTTGTTAATTCGTTCCGTGGTTTTTATGAAGTGCCCGATATGATTACATCATACAACCTTCCAAAGACAGCTGCAAACATGAGAAATCCGGCAACAGGAACTCTTCTGAATGTCTCTTCAGGTACACTATCCAGTAAGGATATTGAAAACGCTTCTTTTGTTTCACTTGACAACCTGAGCTTAGGTTATAATTTCACATTACCTAAAACTGCACAATTCAGTAAAATCAGGTTATATCTTGCAGGTAATAACTTATTCTATATTACCAAGTATAAAGGTGTTGATCCAAACCCAAGATACGTAGATAGTGCAACAGATATGGGAACCTACAACAGTCCGCTGGTACCAGGTATCGACAGAAGAAATACATGGTTCAGGACCAGATCGATTACATTTGGTGCCAACTTTGTTTTTTAAACCTGATAATGAATAAGATATGAAAACAAAAGAAAGAAATAAAATGAAAAAATCGCTATATCTGATAAGGATCATAATGATTCTTTTGGGAGTGGCTGCTTTTAGCCAGTCATGCACCAAACTTGATGAAAAACTTTACAGTGAAATCACACCCGATAATTTCTTCCAGAATGACGCACAGTTTATATCAGCGTTGGGTGCTGCTTACACTAAATTGGGGCCTTATGCTTCTAACGAAGTGTATCAACTAAATGAACTGACCACAGATGAAATGGTTACTCCTACCAGGGGTTCTGACTGGGATGACGGTGGTAACTGGAGAAGGCTTCATTTACATTCATGGAAGTTCGAAGATAATGCAGTAGGAGCAGCATGGGATTTTTGTTATACCGGTATAAACACTGCCAACCGTCTGATTTACCAGGTTGATCTTAATGTTACAAAAGGCTTGCTTGAACAAGCAACTGCAGATGTCTATGTTGCAGAACTTAAGACGTTGCGCGCCTTTTTCTACTGGCAATTAGTCGATTTGTATGGTAATGTACCACTCGTTACTGATTTCAACAGTACTGATGCAGCACCTGCAAATAAGACACGCTTAGAGGTATATAACTTTATCGTTAATGATCTTGAAACATCCGCTCCACTTTTGTCGAAAACTGTTGACGGTACTACTTATGGCCGCATGAATTACTGGGCAGCAAAGTTTTTACTCGCCAAGTTATACCTGAATGCAGGTGTTTATACAAGTGTTGCTGACAATGCCGGAAATATTACTACAGCAGGTACACCACAGTGGGCAAAAGCAGCTGCTGCTTGTGATGAGATTATAAATTCCGGTAAATACAGCCTTGAAAGTGATTATTTTACCAATTTTAATGTAAACGATCAGGGATCTAAAGAATTTATCTTCGCTATTCCTTACGATCAGGTATTCTTCCAGGGATTCAACATGGGATGCCAGACTTTACATTATGCAAACCAGGGAACTTATAACCTTACCCAGCAACCATGGAATGGTTTCTGTACACTTGAGCAGTTCTATAATTCTTACTCCGATAATGATCTGAGAAAAGGTGATCCAGGTACACTTGCAGGTCCGGCTAAAAAACGTGGCTCTTTCATAGCAGGTTATCAATACCTTTCAGATGGAGTAACGCCAGCTGTTGACGCAGGCGCCGATGGAGCTGATCCTGATGGAACAAAACTTAATTTGGGAAATATTGGCGATAACGTTCCCCAGATAAACCAATTGGGGCCACAGTGCTGGCGCCAGTCAGGTGTAAGAATCGGGAAATGGGAATTTGGCTTGGGTTCTGATCCTGGTAATATGAGTAATGACCTTGCCGTATTCCGTTATGCTGATGCAATTTTAATGAAAGCCGAAGCCCAATGGCGCATTAGCGGTGATGGCGGTGATGCAATATCACTGGCTCTCGTAAACCAGATAAGGGAACGTGCAGGCTTAACAGATCTTACTTCTTTAGACGGGAAGCTTAGTTTTGACCTTGCCGGCGCAGTTGTTCCGGGTGGCGAATTGTTTAATGAAATGGGACGTGAAATGTTCGCAGAACATAACAGACGTCAGGATCTTATCCGTTGGGGATTCTTCAACAATAATGACAAATGGGTTCTTCCGTTCGCAAATGCCGGAGATGCACTGAAAACCGCCGGTGACTATCTTCACCTGTTTCCAATTGGCAAGAACAAATTATCAGCTAACCCAAATCTTAAACAGAATCCGGGTTATACGAGTAATTAGAGTTTATATATAAACTAATTTTTTTAAAGAGCAGGCAATTATTATATTTGCTTGCTCTTTTTCTATTTTAGCTGTTTATAACAATCAATCGTTTAATCGATTGCTTCAATGTATGGATTATCAAAAGATTAGAGGGTCGGTAACGTGGGCAGTAATGACAATATCCATTTTGATGTGGTCGTGTAAGACTGATCATTCTGATTTATCTCATAAACCGTTGTTTTCCCTGCTTAACAAAAAGAAAACTCATATTGGCTTTTTAAACCAGCTGGATTATACTGAAGAATACAATACTTATACATACCGTAATTTTTATAACGGGGCCGGTGTAGGCCTTGGCGACTTTAATAATGACGGATTGCTTGATATCTATTTTTGCGGAAACCTAGTTGGTAACAAACTTTATATAAACAAAGGAAATTTTGTCTTCGAAGACATAACCGACAAAGCCGGAGTCGCCTGCAAGGGTTCATGGTCAACCGGAGTCAGTATCGCTGATGTTAACGGTGATGGATTGCCGGATATTTATGTATGTAAGTCGGGTAATCCTAAAAGTGAACATCGCCGCAATGAACTATTTATAAATAACGGAGATCTAACGTTTACAGAAAAAGCTGCCGAGTATGGCCTTGACGAGTTCGGTATGTCAAACCATGCAGCATTTTTTGATTACGACCGTGATGGAGACCTTGATTGCTATCTGCTAAACAATTCATTTCAATCTGTTACTGAATTCGATATTCAAAAAGGGAAACGCGATATACGTGATACGCTTGGAGGAAATAAATTATTAAGGAATGATAATGGTCATTTTGTAGATGTAAGCAAAGAAGCCGGTATATATGGAAGCAAGATTGGTTTTGGCCTTGGAGTGAGCGTAGGTGATGTGAATAAGGATGGATGGCCTGATATTTATGTATCTAATGATTTCTTTGAACGCGATTATCTCTATATCAATAACAAAAATGGCACATTCACCGAAGCTCTCGAGAACGAGATGCGTGAGATCAGTCTTGGTGCAATGGGTGCTGATATGGCAGATATTAATAATGATGCCTACCCCGAAATATTTGTTACCGAAATGACACCCGAAGGCAATCCCAGGCAGAAAACAAAGGCAATGTTTGAAAGCTGGGACCGGTATGAGATGAAATTGAATAATGGCTATTATCATCAGTTTGCCAGAAATACTCTCCAGTTGAACAACCAAAACGGCTCTTTCAGTGAGATAGGAAGATTAAGTGGTGTGAGTATGACAGACTGGAGCTGGGGAGCTCTGATAATGGACCTCGACAATGATGGATGGAAAGATATCTTCGTTGCCAATGGCATTTTTAAAGATCTGCTTGATCGCGATTACCTTGACTTCTATTCAGATCCTTCGGTAATGAGGTCTTTAATAAAAACCGAGAAAAAAGCTATACTGAAAGCAATTGATATGATCCCTTCGGTAAAAGTTTCGAATTATGCTTTTCATAACAATAAGGATCTGACCTTTACAAATTTATCAGCCGACTGGGGTCTCAGCACTCCCTCTTTTTCCAATGGGGCGGCTTATGGTGACCTGGATAATGATGGAGATCTCGATCTGGTAATAAACAATGTGAATATGCCTCCCTTTATTTTCAGGAACGAAACAAATAAAAAGCCAGGATCCAATTTCCTGACACTGACTCTGAAAGGTTCAGGAAAAAATACAGAAGCCATTGGAGCGGAGGTTACTGTTTATTATGATAAAAAAATTAATTATCTGGAACTCATGCCAATGCGTGGCTTTCAATCCACAGTCGATAACAGATTGCATTTTGGACTTGGAAATGCTACTTCAGTTGATTCTGTGGTCGTTATGTGGCCTGATGGTCAATACTCAGTTTTAAACAATGTCGCTTCAAACCAATTTTTGAAGCTCGATCAGAAAGATGCTGTTGTCAGAAGTATAATATCTTCAGGAAATAAGAAAAATACTGTATTTCAGAAAGTGGATAAAATCGACGGACTCGATTTTATCCATAAAGAAAATGATTACAATGATTTTGACCGCGACAAACTACTTTTTCAAATGTTATCAGGTGAGGGTCCCCACATGGCCGTGGGTGATGTAAATGGAGATGGACTTGATGATATCTACATATGCGGTGCTAAGGACTCGCCTGGAGCATTATACATACAGTACAGTAAAGGTCATTTTAAAAGGACCAATGAAGAGTTATTTGAAGCTGACAGGATAAGTGAGGATACCGACTGTGCTTTTTTTGATGCCGATGG
>DCFT01000110.1 GCA_002319885.1 Bacteroidales bacterium UBA1797 | reverse complement strand
CCAGTACATCAACAGCATCAGCACCGCCAACACCGATAGCTAACATACCCAGTCCTCCCGCATTAGGAGTATGCGAGTCTGTACCAATCATCATTCCCCCGGGGAAAGCGTAATTTTCAAGAACTATCTGGTGTATTATACCAGCTCCGGGTTTCCAGAAACCGATATCATACTTATTACATACTGAACTCAGGAATTCATACACTTCTTTATTCGTGATACTGGCTGTTTTCAAGTCTGCATCTGCCCCTGCCTGTGCCAGGATAAGATGATCACAATGAACGGAAGTAGGTACAGCTGTAGTATCTTTTCCTGCCATCATAAACTGCAATATTGCCATCTGCGCTGTAGCGTCCTGCATAGCCACCCGATCGGGGAGAAAATCAACATAATCACCTCCTCTTATAAATGATTTTACCTGGTCTTTCTGATAAATATGACCATAAAGAATCTTTTCACTTAAAGTTAAAGGGCGATTTAGTCTTTCTCTTATTCCCAGTAACCTTGAATCCAACTGCTTATAAAAAGAATCGATCATCTCAAAATCAAATATCATAGAGTTCTAATTTTTAATGGTTTATTTTCTTATTTGCCCGTTTCCCCTGATAATCCATTTGTAGGTAGTCAAAGCCTCTAGCGCCATCGGTCCCCTTGCATGCAATTTCTGTGTAGAAATACCAATTTCAGCTCCAAGTCCAAATTCTGACCCATCAGTAAATGCTGTTGAAGCATTTGCGTAAATCGACGAAGCATCTACTATGTTATAGAACAATTGAACATTATTTTTGTTCTCAGATACAATAGCTTCACTATGCTTTGAACCGAACTCAGAAATGTGATCCACTGCCTCATCGAAGGAACTCACAGTCTTTATGGCCATTTTGTACGAAAGAAACTCTGTGCCAAATGATTCGCTGATTGCCCGTTCAAGGAGCTCCGAAGGGTACTTGCCCGATAAAGCAGCGAAAGCTTTTTCGTCAGCATAGATAACAACCATTGAAGCAGAGCAGAGTCCAACAATGTAATCGAGGTCAGCTAAACGTTTTTCATGAACGATCAGGCAATCAAGGGCATTACATACACTCACCCTTCGGGTCTTTGCATTATGGATTATCGCCCGTCCTATTTCTTTGTCCCCGAATTCATCGAAATATGTGTGACAGATGCCTGCTCCGGTTTCAATTACAGGAATTGACGAATTGTCGCGAACAAAATCAATAAGGCCTCTGCTTCCTCGCGGAATTATAAGGTCGATGTATTTTCCAGCATTTAGTAACTGCTTTGTTTCTTCACGTCCGGCAGGAAGAAGAGTAAGTATATCCTGGTCAATTCCATGTTCCTGAAGCACCTTCTTTATAAGCTTCACTATAGCTGTATTTGAATTAATCGCATCACTTCCTCCTTTCAGGATACAGACATTCCCCGATTTGAGACAAAGAGAAAAGACATCAAAAGTTACATTTGGCCTTGCCTCGTAAATTACTCCTATAACACCAAAAGGCACGGAAATCTTAGAAATTGACAACCCGTTTTGTCTTACATTCTTCATTAATACATTTCCAATAGGACATGGCAGTGAGGCTACATTTCTTATATCGGAGGCAATTCCATTAATTCTTTCAGCAGTAAGGATCAAACGGTCATATCCCGGGTCAGATTCGTTTACCAAAGCCAAATCCTTTTTGTTCTCTTCTATGATATAATTTGTATTCTCAATAGCAGACAGAGCAACCGATAGTAGGATTTCATTAATAACATCCTTATCCAGAACAGTTATTGACCGGCATGCTTTCTTCGCATTTATAAATAAGGGTGTACAATCCATTATCAAATTTGTCGTTTTAAATCATTCTTTATACCATCTAAATTAATTTATTCTTCTCATTAACAACCAGATAATCATAATGAATAAATGGTTTCTCAAGTTTTTTCCCTATATTCTGCTCCGCTTTTTTTGAATCATATTGCGATTTACCTAACCCAACATTTTTACCCATTTCATCAACAATCCTCACAATATCGCCATTTCTAAAAAATCCATCAACCTTTGTTATACCTATCATAAGCAGGCTGCTTGCCTTTTCATCAAGCAGAGCTTTTTTTGCGCCTGAATTTATTACTACAGCTCCCTTGGCAAAAGTATCGGAATGTGAAAGCCATTTTTTAACTCCTGTTGCTTTTCTGCTGCTGGCTATAAAATGAGTATAAGGAACATTTTTCCTGTTGACAATATCGGTTATTATGGCATCACGGGTACCATTTGCAATAAAAACATCAATACCCTGTGAAGCTATTTTCCTGGCAATAGAACATTTAGTAAGCATCCCACCTCTACCGAATCCTGATTTTACTGAAGAGATGTACTTATCCAGGTCCTCTGATTCTTCATCTATACTTGTTATCAGTTCAGTTTCTTTTCTCCCGGGGATTCCCTTATATACGCCATCTACATTCGAAAGTATAATCAGTGATCTGCAATCCATCATTGAAGAGATGAGGCCTGACAATTCATCATTATCAGTGAACATAAGTTCATTAATCGAAATTGCATCATTCTCATTTACAATCGGCAATACACTATTCTCAAGCATTGCTGATATACAATTTTTCATATTTAAATAGTGAAGCCGGTCCCTGAAACTTTCTTTTGTTGCCAGAAGCTGACCAGCCTGAATACCATATTTCCCAAATAGAAACTGGTAACTCGACATCAGTTTTACCTGACCAATTGCTGCCCAGATCTGCTTGGCAGCTACAATGTTTGTCTTTTTTGAAGGTGATACCTCACTTCGGCCTGCTGCAACAGCTCCCGAAGAGATTAATACAACCTCTATCCCTTGTTTATACAGAATGGCAACATCCTCTACCAGCCGTAATATTCTTCCATCGTTGAGTGACCCGTCAGCCTGAGTAATAACATTTGTGCCGACTTTGATGGCAATTCTTTTAAAATCCGGTTTACTGTTTTTCAATTTATTACTATTAATACCCGATATTATAAAATTTATCGCAAAATTAATAGAATATGTGAACATATTATAGGATTATTGAATAAATAAGACTATTCATTTAATTCACAATTATTCTGTTGTTTATATTTTTAACAACATGAACTGAATAAAATGTTATCGTTGTACAAGTTATGACAGAAAGCTAAACAGTTACAAATACATGACAATTATCATATAACTATTCTGTTATTGAACCATAACTTCTCCCTGAAGTTTAGAGTCTTCTGATGATGAGCCGATGAAATATCTTACCCTACCGGGTTCCAGGACAAATTTCTGTTTTTCAACATCCCAGTACGTGAGATCTGAAGCTTTTAGAGGAATTGATACCTGAACTGTCTCGCCTTTATGCACTAATACTCTTTTAAACCCTTTTAGAGCAATTACCGGGCGATCTACTTTGGAATCTGGGAAACTCACATAAAGCTGAGTTACTTCATCACTATCAAAATTTCCGGCATTCCGGAGTTTAAAAGTAATATTAACAAGCTCATTATTTTTTAGATAACTCTCCCCGGTCTGCAGGTCCGAGTAAACAAAATTTGTATAGGTCAAACCATAACCGAAAGGGAAAAGTGATTTATTTATCATATACATATATGTTCTTCCATGCCTGATATTATAATCAAGTATTGGTGGCAACTGATCAATTGAAGAAACCCAGGTCTGAACTAACCGTCCGGCCGGACTGACTTTGCCAAACAGAATGTCTGCCATGGCGTTGCCCATTTCCTGACTCGACTGACTTACATGCAATATTGCAGGAACATTTTCTTTTGACCAGTTGATTGCATAAGGAAAGCTTGATACCATAACAAGAATCGTTCTTGGATTTGCAGCAAGAACAAGCTTTACCAGATCCTCCTGCTCAGTGGTAATAGCCTGTCTGTCTATCTCTTCACGGCCATCGCTGGGCACATAATTTTGCCCCCAACTCAGGCCATGACTCAATGGATGGTTGCCTATACATACTATAGCAACATCACTTTCCCTAGCTGCTATGACAGCTGAATCAGCTTTATTACCTGATGTAAACCGCACCTGTACCTTATCACCTGCTTCATTTTTGATACCTTGTAAGATGGTAACTCTATATGGTGGTGTCCCTGAATACCAGTCTGATATAACGGAATTGGCAGAAGGCCCGATCACGGCAATTGATTTTATCTTTTCCAGCTTCAGGGGCAGTATCATATCGTCATTCTTTAACATAACGATTGATTTTTCAGTGGCTTTTCTCACAAGCTCTCCTGCCTCCTTTCTGGTCCAGGGAGCAATAGTATCACTGATGCCAATCTCTGAATTCGGGTTTTGAGATGAATTATCGAGTAATCCTAGCTTCAGCAATACTCTGAAATTTCCATAAATTGCCTGTTCAATATCTTTCTCAGTTATTAAATTCTGGTCGAGTGCTGCCTTAACAGATGATTTATAATCATCGAGAAACATAGTAATACCTGCCTTAATGCATGCTGCAGCGGCAAGAGTTAATGATGAATAATATGCATGAGTCGATACCAGCTGTTTAAAGGCACCACCGTCCGTGGCAATAATACCTCTGAAGCCCCAGTCCTTCATGACTACATTTCGCAGAACCGGATTAACTATACAGGGGATGCCATTATACTTATTGTAGGCTGTCATGAATGCCTGCGATCCGCCTTCAGTAACTCCCTTATAAAATCCGTATGAATAATATTCCCTGAACAATCGTTCATCAAAATCAGAACTGTTATAAGCCCTGTTATTTTCATTGCTGTTTGCAAGAAAATGTTTCATGAGTGAAGCAGTCTTCCAGTAAACCGGATTGTTGCCCTGTAATCCTTTGACAAATGCTGTTACAAGTGTTCCAGTCAGGAAAGGATCTTCCCCGTAGCATTCCTCGGTTCTTCCCCACCGTATATCCCTTCCAAGGTCAGCATTCGGTGCAAAAACTATTAGTCCGGAAATTCCAAAATTCTTATTCTGCGCCAGATACCTGCTTTCTGTAGCCTCCCAGTCAGCAACCTTTTGAGTCATTTCAGGATCCCACATCTCGGCGAGCCCTATTGCCTGTGGAAATGTTGTTGTTGGTGAAGCTTTGGGTCCCTTTACAGCCCAGTTAGCAGGACCGCTGTAAGCCAGACCATGCAGTCCCTCAACCGGATGAGTACCCTTAATTCCCAGTCGGGGAACTGAAATGAGAGGGGAAAGACAATTGATTTTTTCATCGGTTGTTAATAACGATATCAGATTTCTTATCCTCGCATCTTCAGTTAAATGTATATCCTGAAAAGGATAGCTCTGTGCAGATCCGGCAAGCTGCAAAAGAATGAAAACAAGAATTAAAAAGTTCTTTTTCATAGTTATAGATTTCTGTTCCTCTATCTATTTTTTACAATTATGCCATCCAAGGCCTTTGACGTTCTTTTATCTGGGAAAGAGTATTGAGAGCTATGTTTACATCCTCAACTATTTGAAAATCGTACATTCCCATACATACAAAATCAGCACCGTTTGTAAAAGCATACTTTAGTCCTTCCTCCGGTGTGATTGCCCCTGCAGCCAAAACCTTAAACGCAATCCAGGGTTCCTTTAAAGTTGCCATGTAACTTATGGTCTCTTTCGGATCAAAATCAAAATAATTGTCTTTCCATTCTGCATTGGATTTTGCGGACCAGTAATCGTGACTGTGACAGGTTTTAACCCAGAAATCGGGTCGCAGTCCATGTTCAACACAAACTTTAATTGCCTCTATCCGGTGAGCACCAATTCCCGCTGGTTTTCCATGACTCCTGATCTCCTCGAGTCCTCTTCTGATAAGCTCCATACGTTCATCTACTGTTCTGTGGTTAGGATCATCCCATTCAGAATTAGTCCAGCGGTCAGTAATTTCTCCCTGACAATAAAGAGCATCCCAATCTGCTGCCAGCGACATTGCAATACCTTTCTGAAAATCAAGGTTTGTACCACAGTCGGAAATGAATTTTATTTTCCCCCGGAATTCGTGTCTGTATTTTTGAAATATTCTACCCATCTGGGGATTAGAAATTATTGCATTAATCCCGCATTTTTCCCCAAGAGCGAGGGTTTGCATTACTTTTTCGTCGGTGTGGTACGTTTTAACCAATTTTGAGACGTATATCAGGTCGCGGGCATGAGCCCATCCTCCAATAAGATTGCCCCCCATCAAAAGACGACTCAGCTCAAACTCAGCAGGCTGACCATTTTTACCAGTATGTTTTATAATTCCTTTGGGAACCTGACCCTTCAGTTCCTTAATAGAAGTATAATTAAATTTGAGAAGTGTAGCTCCGGAGTTAGCATCTATTCCATCTATTTGAAGCAGTTTCTCTTCAAAACTGTCCCATTTTTTCTTCCTGTAAAACGCGTAAGCAAAAGCGCCGATAGCAGGGAGAGATATCAGATCCTTTATTGCCTCACGCCGTCCAAGTCCTCTTTTGATATCTGACGGAAGATCTGCCACAGGTTTACGGGCTTTTTCATCTCTCCATCTTTTAAAAAGACGGTCAATGCTGTATTGATAGTCTGATGAAATAAATATAAACGCTGCAAGCACAAAAAACTCAATTAGTGTTTTGTTTACCCAGAGGTAGCTGCCTTCAACAGGAACGCTGGCAGTAAAACCCGGAACAGGCGGATATGCCACAAAATAGAAGAGGAGCATCAACGATCCACCTATGCTGGCCCATCGTGTTACTATTCCAAATATCAGGCCCAATCCTACCAGTATCATTCCCCATATATTCAGAAAATCCACAACCGCGACAATGCTCGAATTGGCAGCCATGGAATTAAAAATTCCTGCGAAAATCCATCTTGATCCTGCCAGATAAGGAGCCGAACTCCATCCGGGTATAATTATTTTTGTAATACCCTCATACAAAAAATGCCAGCCTATAGCTATTCTGATTATTGAAAAAAAATATGGGACGATTTTGTTAAAATCGATTTTTGATTTTGCGCTCATTTAGTGAGTATTTCAGGTTAAATATTAAAATACATTCAATTTCTTAACAATATTATCAAATTTTAAGCAATGGAACAATACATTCAGTTATTTCCTGCTTTCCATCTCTAAATAATGCTTTCTAAATAATCGGGTACTAAATGTGCTGAATAAGAAGACACCAGAAAGACTGATCAAATATTGATAATTATTTAATATCTGTTTATATTAGATTGATAATTATAAAAGGCCTTAGATGAAATATCTGATAATTGCAATCGCTTCCCTTTTAATTTCAACTTCCAAATTAGTCGGACAACAGGAGCCATGGAAGGGACCTTCGGTGAATTTCTCACATGGAAAACTAAGAGTTTCTGATAATAAAAAGTTCCTTGTTTTTGAAGACGGAACACCGTTTTTCTATCTAGGTGATACGGGCTGGGAGTTATTTCACCGTTTGAATAAGGAAGAGACCGAACAATATCTTGAAAACCGGAGGGCCAAGGGATTTACAGTTATTCAGGCTGTTGCCCTTGCTGAACTTGATGGGCTTAACACTCCCAATGCAGAGGGTAATAAGCCTTTAATAGATAATGACCCACTTAAACCCAATGAGGCATATTTTGCTCTTGTTGACTGGGTAATAAAAAAAGCGGAGGAAAAAGGGATTTTTATAGGATTGCTTCCCACTTGGGGAGATAAGGTTGATCCGTCTACCTGGGGAAAAGGTCCAAAAATATTCAATAAGGAAAATGGCTATAAATATGGACAGTGGATTGGCAACAGGTACAAAAATTCGCCAAATATCATTTGGATAAACGGCGGTGACAGGGATGGCGGCGGAGCTAATACACCGATATGGGACGCTATTGGAGAAGGTGTTAAATCAGTTGATAAGAATCATCTTATGACTTTCCACCCCTGGGGCGAGAAAAGTTCGTCTGATTGGTTTCAGAACAGTAAATGGCTTGATTTTAACATGTGTCAGACAGGTCACGGACAACGCAGCTATTCAATTTATAAAAGACTAGTGGACCGTGATTATAATCTCACACCTGTCAAACCCTGCCTTGACGGAGAATCGCGTTACGAAGATCACCCTGTTGGCTGGACCCCGGATGTACTAGGTTGGTTTAACGACGCCGATGTTCGCCAGGCACTGTATTGGGATCTTTTCACCGGCGCATTCGGACATACATATGGTTGCCACCCAATCTGGCAATTCCTTACTCCTGCAAGAGAACCAATAGGACTTGCCAGGCATAACTGGTATGATGTACTTGATCTGCCGGGTGCAAGCGAACTTATCAATGCACGCAGGCTGTTTGAATCACGGCCATTCCTCTCAAGAGTACCTGACCAAAACTTAATTGTCCCCTCTTATTTCCCTGAAACAGATTATGTTGTTGCAACCAGGGGAGATGGATATGCATTCGTATATTTCCCAACAGGATGGTCTGCTGAGATTCAGCTTGATAAGATTGGTGCAATAACAATTAATGCTTTCTGGTTCGATCCACGAAATGGAGAAAGTAAATTCATTGAAACACTCCCCGGTACAGGTACCCGTAAATATACACCTCCCACCGGAGGCAGAGGTAATGATTGGATTCTTGTTCTGGATGATTCATCGAAAAACTTCAAGGCGCCAGGGAAGTGATAAGTCAGACAGATATTATTTAACCCGAATGATTTTCTTAAGAGATAAGATGTTTCCTTCCTGAGTAATTCCCTCAATATTAACGACGTAATCGGATTTGTTATCAGAACTCCAGAACTCAACTCTTGCTTTGCCGTCGCTACCAGGCTTAACGGACGGATTCCAGTATAAGGTATTTCTGTAATCCGGAATATGACTTTCTTTCATATCTGTCAAAGAATAATCAGGCGAACTGAATGATCTTACGGGATCTATAACTCTGTAGGATAATCTTATCATGTAATCAGGAATAGAAACACTGTTAAAGTCAGCTGCCTTTGTGATTACATTCAGAATCCCAGGAAAAAAATATTTGCCGACTACATATTTTTCTCTAATAACATCTATTTTTTCAACATTCTCGGGGTCAAGATTTGCTATCATTGAAGGATCTTTTATTATGACGCCGTCGATCATTAAAGTCGGGGAAACAACGAAGAGATCATCCCCAATGTAATAAGTTATTGACATTTCATAAGTTGATTTCTTCTTTTTCATTGCGACACCTGGTAAAAGCTCAAAAATGACCTCACTCATAACAGGCAGACTGATATAATCCGCCAGATTCAGTTCTATATCTGGTTTCCCATAGAACCTTAATGGCTTTATCGGCTGTAAAATTGGATTCAGTAGATCTCCTGTGGAAAGATTCTCATAGATCTTCTGCACCTGATTATTCACACTCAACCTAGAGATATAAGGTGAAATAGCCAAAGCATTTGAATCAACCACGACTTCTGACTTCGGATATTGATCTGAAAATGATGATCTGATAATGATTTTATGATTTTCACTTACATCATCCGGTATTAAAATAATATCCTTAAGTTCTTCATCAATGTGGATGTCAAAACTGAAATTCCCCTCACTATCTGTCCTGGCATACTGAAACATGGCCTCTTTTCCCGGAGAGTCCATCAAAAGTAACTCACCCGGAGAAACAGGTTGCTGATCACTTGTTAAAAGTTGCCCCAACAAATGGTGATCCTCTTTTTCTACCTGGTATTTTAAATGAAGTGGAGCATCGGAGAGTATTGATGGCCAGTCTAACCAATTACTTTTAATATTCAAAAGAGTACTATCCATAAAGCCGGAAGAAAGATCTCTTAAGTTTCTTTTTTGGTTTACATGTTGTTCTGCCAATCCATATTCAGTCCCAAAAACCAGGTAATCATCCATACTAATCAATTCACTTTCACTTGACGCCGGGGATACCGAAATGCTTAAATTTGACAAATTATTTTCAGGTCTGACCCTGTTTAATAACGCAATATCGAGAGTAATTTTATTTCTAAGGCTACAACTATCAACCGACTGAAGTTTGATACCAGCATTTTTCTTTGCAGGGGTATAGATATATCTTTCGCAGACCGGCTTTCCTTTTGAATTAAATATTGTTATCTGATTTATTCCTGAACTCATCAAAGTTTTTGGAATACTGACTCTTGTGGAGTCACCTGACATATTTTCATTGCTCACCAGGTTAATGTTTCCATGTGTCTGAATAAAAATGTAAAAAATGTTATTGTTTTCAGATCTGAATTTATCGTTAGCAGTCAGAAATATTTCAAGACTATCATGTCGTGAATTATTTACTTTAAGTGTAACTCCGGAATTTTTTACACCCTCACCAATTGCATTATCTGTTCTTTTTTTGATGAAATTTACATGGTGAAAAGACCCTTTAAATGTTTTACTGCTCAATGTATTATAAACATTTATATCTTTCATGAAGCAGTTTTCAGGCAGGAAATTTTTCATCCAACTGGTATATGCTCTGATAGTGTATAAGCCGGAACTTAAGGTATCTGGCAAAGTTATCTGTCCAGGCCCGCAAACATTATCGACCAATATCCTTCTTTGGATCACAGGTCTGTTTGTTGCATTCAGTAATTCGAAATATACTATTCTGCTATTGGAAGATGGTTTAAGACTCTGCCTGTCGATCAGATAAACATTAAACCAAAGCTCTTCTCCGGATATATATTCATCTCTGTCGGTGTGTACAAACACCTCTTCTCTGGGTACTGATCTGCAATAATTTAAGAACCTCTGACTAAGATAATCTTTCATATTGGACGGATCCTGGCAATAGATGCTCTGCAGAAAGAGTAGATGCATAAGAAGCAGAATCGCAGGTTTTATTTTTTTTACCATCAGGAATTCTTTCGTCGTTAAAATTTACTTATCATCTTTCCAGAAATCAGGTCTTAAAACAGACCCTCTCACTGTACAATCGGCGCATCCTTTATCACTTGTCAGCACTCTGTACGGGCCAATATGATAAGGTTCATCGTCGAGTATCCATACTGAGACACCAAGACCCGGAGGATCTACATAAGGAATTGTATCTTTGATGCAATTATTATAACGATCAATAATGCCAGGGAAATCATCCTTAATAAAAATTCTTCTGGAAGACATTGCAGAAACACTGAAATAGCCTAAAACCTTTTCTCCCGGGTCCTCAATACATCTTACATTACTTTGGATTGATGCAGGTATAACATCATACAGTCCTCCCACCTGTTCGTCAATACTCTGAATTTTTTCCCAATAGTTGTATTCATCTTCATTCAGGGAATATTGGTTAACCAAAATGCTATACTTTACTTTCAGCCTGTCTGTTTCGTTAGAAATATAATTTATAGGAAAGCGGGTTATCCTTGTTTCATTCAGAGCAGCTGTATTTTTAATGTTGATATTATGTGAGTTCTCTGTTATCCAGCATGTCTGGTTAACTACAGGGAAAAGCAGCCTCAATATCCATGTCTCTGAATAATTCCACCTGTAGAACCTGCAAATATTTTCAGGATCATGAGTATCGAGGTAAATCTGACAAGCGTCTTCACCTTTAAAATTTTTATATGGTGGTTCGATAATTAATTTTTCATAATATAAGCTATCAATTTCAGGGACAGGAATCATCTCCATCGGGTCGGACTCATAATGAAGATTGCTGTTTGACACAATATGTAAAGTATAATATCTGCCCACGATTCCTTTAAAAACTGAAGTATCGGTAATATATGTTCCGGCTTTATATTCGTATAAATAGTAAAGATTTCCTGCATCATCAGAGATAGCAACAGAGCATCCGCTTACAGGCCTGGACTCACTATTTTGTCCGATTGGTAATGATCTTGACAATTTAATAGTGTCAGCGCCGGTCCGGTTCGTGATTAGACCCTGAACAACGAGAAGTTCCTTATCTTCACTGACCTCGGGTACAAATTTTGAAATACAGCTACTTAGAAGAAGCAGGATAAATAATAATATTCGTGTTTTACTCATCATAATCAGATTAGAAATCAAAACTTAATGTCACAGATGGAATTGCTCTGCCAAACACCGATAATTTGTACCCATTATAGAGATCACCCTCCCTTTTAAAATATATTGAATAAACGTTTTGTCTACCTAAAAGATTATATACTGAGAATGTCCAATCCGGATGAGCTGTCCTATGTGATCTTAAATTCCCTTTTAGATTTAAAGAGATATCAAGACGCGAATAATCAGGAATTCTGTATTTATTACGGTCGGAATAATCCACAAGTAAATCATCATACATATGATAAGTAGCAACCGGATATGTTATAGGACGGCCTGTGCTCCAAATATAATTTGCGGAGAAGCTGAAACGGCGGGAAAAGATATAATTTAGTGTAACAACAAGATCGTTTGGTTTATCAAAATTAGCAGGGAACCATTTCCCTGAATTAATCATCTCCTCGCTGAAATTACTTATACTCTTAACAAATGTTCTTGAATATGTATAACCTATACTATAACGAATTTTACCTTCTGTTTTTTTAAGAACCAGCTCCAAACCATAAGCTTTTCCCCTTACATTTACAATATCCTTTTCTATATTATCATCCATTATAAAATGCGTACCTCCCTTAAAATCGACCATATTACTGATTCTCTTATAATATAATTCTGCAGAGGCTTCAAAACTGTTTTTGAACAACATTTCATAAAATCCTGCAGCAATCTGGTCACCAATCTGTGGCTTAAGGTAATAATCACATAGTTTCCATGTATCGGTAGGGGATATGGAAGTTGAATTGGTAAGCAGATGCAGGTATTGTCGCGTTCTGTTATAATTTATCTTGAATGAATTTTTGTCTGATAACCTGAAATTCAAAGATACCCTCAGCTCCGGTCCGGCATATTTACTGGTAAGTGCACCTGGTTTGAAATAAAGTGTGTCTATTATAGTTGATTTGCTTTTTGAATATTCCGGATTATATAACATAACTGAGTGTGGACCGAAAGAGAAATATGACGACATTCTCAATCCGATATTTAAGGAGAGAAAATCTGTTAGTTGAAATTTGTCTTCAATGAATATTGCTGTTTCGAGTGCTCTTTCTTTGTCAAGGATATGCGGCTTCACAAGAGATGAATCACTATAGGGAAGGTAACTTCCCGGGTTTACAGCATATCTTGTAAGATCAAGTCCAAAATTTATCTCATTTCTGCCAAGAAACCAATTAAAATCTGCTTTTAACCCGGTACTGTTTATTTTATGCGAAAGTACAAAAGCTTCCGTGGCGAGGTAACGGCTTGATATATTATAATTATAGGAACTGTTATTTATTGAAAATGAAGAAAAAAACCTGCTGTTGAAATAATGTCGCCAGTTCAAAGAAAAAATATTGTTATTATAGCTATAGATCGTATCGGAATTGAAACGGAAAGAATCGTGGCTGGTGTAAACAGAAAAATCTATTTTATTATTTTTGTCCAGGTCATATGTTATTTTTCCATTAATATCATAGAATGAGGCTTTGCTTTTTTGGAGCGAAGGATCTTTGATCAGACCAAATATCCAGTTTGAATAAGTGGTTCGCGCGGTGAGGATATATGTAAGAGTATCTTTGATTATCGGGCCTTCAAGCAGAACGTGTGCAGTTATAGGACTTACGCCTATATTTCCTTTAAATTCTCTCCTGTTTCCTTCTTTTGATCCTATGTCGAGAACTGATGAAATCCTGCCTCCATATCTGCCGGGGATACCTCCTTTATATAATGTAACATCTTTTATTATATCTGAATTGACAGCTGAAAAGAAACCAAAAAAATGAGAAGAATTGTAGATAGGTGCACCATATAAAAGGATCAGGTTTTGGTCAACTGATCCACCGCGTACATTAAAACCTGCTGATCCTTCCCCAACAGATTGGACACCAGGAATCAGCAGAACACTTTTTATAATATCTGATTCCCCCATTGATGTTGGCAATAATTTGAAAGAAGCTATGTTGATTTTCTCCGCACCTACCTCAAAACGTTGAAGAGTAACATTTTTCTGAGCGGAAATCACTGCTTCTTTTAATGGAATCAGGACACTTTTCATCTCAACATTAAGTTCTCCGCTTCCAAACAGACTCACACTGATCTTTTTTTCTCTCATGCCAATAAAAGAAAACTGCAGAAAGTGAATTCCTCTTGGCAGTGTTAAGGTATAAAATCCATAATCGTTCGAGATGGTACCAACTGTTAGTTTCTGAACAAAAATAGTTACTCCGGATACCGGTTCCTGGGTATCTTTATTTCTGATATAACCTGAAATTGTGACATTACCTGTTTTGTTCTTTTCTCCCGGATTACCTATATCTACTGAGGCAGTACCTTCAGTGTGCTGGCTACCTTCTGATCCGGCATAATCACTTGGTGGCATAAAATTATTTTCCTTTTCCACTGGTGCAACCGAAACATTTACTGCATACTTATCGGTAATAACTATATTTCCCGATTCTTCAATAATATAGTGAAGCGAAGTTCCTTTAAAAAGGTTATCCAGTATACACGATAAAGTTGTACAGTTTGAATAATCACCCATTTTTAAACCACTTACCCATTCATCTCTGTAAAAGAATCTGACCGGCAATAGTTTTTCAGCTCTTGATACAAATTCTTTAAATGTAAGATCCTTCAAATCTACGGATATGTCGTATTTTTCCTGGGCTTTAACATTCAAGGACAAAATGAATAATAAAATCAGGATAAGACTTTTAAATTTCATAAAAACAAATCTATTTGCTAATACTGTCATAATACCTGAGCAGAGGAATAAAGCTCTCAGGGGTCTTTTCTGTGACCTTAAGTTTATTTATTTTAATGAAATTTTCAAGCAGGACTTTATCTTCAGTTAAGGCTTTCATCAGGTCGCTTTTACCTGAGATAAGGAAAACTACTTTGTTTTTAATAAAATAGAGCTGGTTTACCTGGTAGAATTTATCATATTTCCCTTCATCAGCCAGTTTTTCAATTTTCTTACTGTATTTCAGAAAAAGTTCAGTGCTACCTTTGTATAAAACATTTAAGTAGGTATTAGTTCTTTTGATGCTATCTTCCTGCATCCTTATAAAATGATATGTTTTATTCTGAAAGATAAATGAAAAGCTGTCTACCATTTCTTTATTAAGCTGAAGTACTCCGCCGGGGTTTACCGGGATCAGAAGTTCATCATTATAAAGATCGTACTTAAGAAGAATATTCGTAAATATCTTACCTCTTACCGAAACGCACCCTGGTAAAAAATCCCTGGTAAAAAGATATTGATCCCCATGAACATTAAAGTACAGGTTTCTCCATATTTTGCCATTATACAGAACCTGATTGTCATGCAGCGTATCCTGCAGAAATGTTTTGTTAGAATGTGACATGGACAGGCAAGTTGAAGCACCATATAGGCCGGCTCCATTTAAAATGCTGATGAAGAAAAAAGCATAAATATTAAATCTGCTCATTGAGAAGCTGTATTGTCTTTTATTTGAGTGCCGGATTAAAAATCTGAAAAAACGGTTTCCAAAATTAAGAAAAAAACAACATGACCCTTAAATTTGGATTCAATAAATAGTGCAGATTATGGCTTCTTTAAATGGTAGAAATAAAAACCTTATACTATGGAAATTTGTGCTTAATTTCTCAGACAGAGATGACAGGTAAAGAAGTTTTATTTGGAGTCTTCCCAGAAATCCGGTTTTATTGCTGAACCTCTCGTTGTACAGTCGGCGCAACCTTTCAGATAGGTAAGTACTTTATATCCGGGAGGAGGATATGTGACAATAATTATTACCCATACCCTTGAGTTCAAAGATGCTATTGAATCGTTTAACCCGGCTATTGCATCTTCACAATCGGTATACAGATCAGGCATTCCCGGAAAATAATCTTTTATAAAAATTCTTTTGGATTTAACTGCTGAAACGCTGAAGTACCCTAATACAGGTTCCGACGGATTTTCCACACACCTTATATTACTTGGTGTCGAAGAAGGTATAATATCATAAAGACTTCCTACATTCTCCAGATTATTTTTTAATTTTTCCCAATAATTATACTCATCCTGATTGAGTGAATACTGATTCACCAGTATACTGTATTTTAAATTCAACCGGTCCGTCACGTTTGAGATATAGTTTATAGGAAATCCCTCGATTCTGTCAGCGGAAAGAGAAGTAGTGTTTTTTATATTGATCTGATCAGAATTTTTTGTTACCCAACATACTCTGTTAGTCACAAAATATGGCAGTTTGATTTCCCATGTCTCAACGAATTCCCAACGGTAAAACCTGCAATTGTTTTCAGGGTCATGAGTATCAAGGTAAACCTCGCAACCCTCTGTTAATGGGAAGCCATCAGATGACTGGGAAAGGACAACTTTTTTATAATACAAACTGTCGATTGCCGGAACAGGCTTCATCCTTACAGGGGATGACTCGTAACTCAGATTATGATAAGTTTCATTTGTTTTAATATGCAAAATATATGACCTGCCAACGACACCCTGAAATGGTGAATTCATAACATAAGTCCCTGCAAAAATCTCACTGGCACTGTAAACATTACCAATATCATCTGAAACGGTTATAACGCATCCGCTCAACGGATTTGGAGAGCTTTTTGCACCAAGTGGCATTGAAGTGGAGAGTTTTATAGTGTCATGTCCCGGCCGGTCTGTAATAAGTCCCTCAACAACAAGCAAATTCCTGTCCTGACTAGGTCCGGGCGTAAACTGTTCTATGCAACTGTTAATCACAAGCAGAGTCAGAAACAGGAAACCCAGTTGCAAGGGCTTAAAAATCAAATATTTTATTATCAGCTGCATAACATATTACAGATGTTTGAAAATAAATTTGATTTGTTATGTATTTTATAACCCCGTATTTTTTGTATTTCCAGATATCAAATCTAGTATTAATTATTTATGAGAATTGCAGGAACCGAACATAAATATTCTTCTTTTATCTTTTTACCTTTATGATCTTTTTTATAGTAAATCTTTTGCCTTCCTTAGTGATCCCCTGAATATTGACCTCATAATCAGAAACAAAATCGGACGTCCAGAACTCAACTCTGGCCTTCCCCACCTTATCAGGCTTTACAGATGGATTCCAGTAAAGGGTATTCCTGAAATCGGGTATCCTGCTTTTCTTCATTTGAAGCGATGAATAATCAGGAGAAACAAATGAATAAACAGGATCTATCACTCTGTATTGCATTCTGACGGCATAATCAGGAAGAGGTGTTATGCTAAAATCTCCAGCCTTGGTTATAATATTAACTATTCCAGTGAAAAGGTAATCACCAACAAAATACTTTACTCTGATTACATCTATTTTTTCAATCATCTCAGGATCGAAACCGACAATAACTGACGGATCTTTAACCAGAACGCCATCAACGAATAAAGCTGGCGGTGTATCAAAAACCTTATTAAAATTATCGGGGTTAGCCATTGATAATTCATATCCCGATTTTTTGCTTTTCAAGCCCACACCAGGTAAAAGTTCAAAAAAGACTTCCTGCATAACCGGCAATTTAATATAGTCCTTCATTTCCAACTCAGTATCCGGTTTACCATAAAATCTTCTTAATCTGGGTACCGAAATTACACATGCCACTGGTTCACCAACAGCTGATGTTCCATAAATTTTCCTTACCTGATGGTTTACGCTCCATGCTAAGATATAGCCGGGTATGGGATTACTTGTAGTGTCAATTGCTTTTTCATATTTTTGAAAACGATCCGAAAATGGCGATTCAATTCTTATCGATGCATATTTCGAAGGTGCGTCTGGCTGTATAACTAAATCATTAACTTTTTCGTCGATGTGTATCTTAAAGGTGAAGTCTCCCCTCACATCAGTTTTAGCATATTGAAAAACAGCAGTTTTACCTGGTACAGATAAAATAACGTACTTTGCTGAATCAGCTTCTTTCTGAACACCCGCAGTAAGTTTCCCCGACAGGATATGATCTTCATTTTCAATCTTGTATTCAAATTCAGGAAGCTTATCTTCAAGTATTGTATTCCAGTTTATCCAGTTGCTTCTAACAGTCAAAAGAAGACTATCCATTGCTTCAGGAGGAATATCCTTAATTCTTTTATACCGGAGAACATGGTCCGGCCTTATACCAAATTCTGAACCAAATACTAAATAATCACCTATATCCATTGTGGAATGGAAATTTGTTTCGGGGGTAACTGAAATGCTGAAATTTGTTGAATCAGGCTCAGTAGTTAGCCGGGGTCCAAAATCCAGATCAAGATCTATTTTAGCCCTAAGACCAGCACTGTCGACCGAATGAATAGTGCTGACTTCATCCTCCTTATCCGGAGTATAGATGAATCTTTCAGCAACTGGTTTCCCTTTTGAATTAAAAAGTGTCAGTTGATTTATTCCGGCAGATAATTGCTTCTTAGGAATAAATATTTTTGTAGTTTTTTCATTTAATCTCTCGGGATTTACAAGATTAATATTCCCGTGAGTCTGAATAAATAAATAAACCAGATTATTAGATGCACGAAAATTTTCATCTGTCTCTATATCAATTTCCAGACTATCAGGTTTGAGATTATCTGCTTTTATAGCAATTCCGGAATTTGCAGTTGGAAATAAAGTACTGACGCTGACATCTCCACCTCCTATGTTAGAGCGAAAACCGACTTTCTCTTTAAATGTCTTGTTACTGAATGCATTATAGATATGAATATCCTTGATGAAGCAATTATCCGGAAGAAAGTTTTTCATCCAGCCAGTATAAGCCCTTATTGTGTATGTACCTGTGCTTAATGTATCTGGCAAAACGATCTGTCCAGGGCCAAATCCTTTATCGAGAAGTATCCTTTTTTGTACAATAGGACGGCTTTCGGGATTAAGAAGCTCGACATAAGCAATTTTACTCCCGACTGAAGGTTTTAAACTTTGCCTGTCAATCAAATAGACATTAAACCATAGCTCCTCTCCTGAAATGTAATCTTCCCTGTCAGAGTGAACATATATTTCTTCTCTTGGAACTGCACTGGTATAATCAAGAAATTTTTGACTAAGATAATCAGGCATATTTGCAGATACCTGACCATTAACCTTTTGCAGAGAAAGGGTCAGTAATATAATAAGAATTGCCGGTTTAATATTTTTTATCATTATACTGCTATTATCTATAAGTTGTTATTTGCCTGTTGGCCAAAAATCAGGCGGTGTTGTTGATCCTCTTACCGTGCAATCTGCGCATCCCTTGTCGTAGGTAAGTATCCAATAAGGATCCATCGGTCCATGTGATCCGATAATCCAGACAGTCACGCCCAGATTTGGAATAACTGGGCCTATAGGAGCTTTGGCGTCGGCACAATTAGTATATAGATCTACTAATCCTGCAAAGTATTCTTTTATGAAGATCCTTTTGGAGGAACAGGCTGAAACGCTGAAATATCCCAGGACTTTGGCATCGGGATTGTCGATACAATAAACATTGCTCGGAATAGATGAAGGTACAATATCATATAATCCCCCAACTTGCTCAGAGAGATTTTGTAGTTTTTCCCAATAAGAGTATTCATCTTCACTAAGAGAAAACTGGTTCACCAGAATGCTGTACCCCATGTTCAATCTGTCTGAAGTATTGGAAATAAATTTAACCGGATAACTTTCAACCCTGTCTTCTCCCAGGCTGGAAGTGTTTTTGATGTTAATTACATCAGAACCTGCTGTTACATAACAAATATTGTTTGGGACAGAAAAGGGAATCTGAAATTCCCATGTTTCAGTGTATTCCCATCTGTAGAATTTTGTAGAATTAGAAGGATCATGAGTATTCAAGTAAACCGTGCAACCCTGCTGCAAAGGATCTCCTTCGGCACTTTCTTTTATATTCTGCTTTACATAATAAAGACTGTCTATAGCTGGTACTGGCTTCATCTCCACCGGATAAGAATCAAATCTTGTAGCATTATCCGAGGTGTTTGTGAGTATATGAAGAGTATATATACGTCCAATCACTCCCTGGAAATTTGCAGAGTCAGAAACATAAGTACCTTCCGTTGTTTCTGTAAAACTATAGCTATCCGAAAGATTATCTGTAACACTCACGCTGCAACCACCCAGTGGTTTTGCCGCACTGGCACCACCCAGGGGGAGAGATTTGGAGAGTTTAATAGTATTTGGTCCCGGTTTGTTTGTAATAAGACCTTCAATAACAATTATTTCCTTATCCTCATTCGTCTGAGGAAGAAACTGAGTAATACAACTGGTAAAAAATAGCAATAGCAATAAAAATGGTAGTATTTTCCTGGAATTCTTCATATCAACTTAAAAGTCAAAACTAAATGTAACTGATGGAATTGCCCTGCCAAAAATTGACAGTTTGTAACCTTGAATAATATCTGCTGATCTTTTAAAATAAATTGAATAAACGTTTTCCCGTCCCAGAATATTATAAACAGAGAATGTCCAGTTTGGATGTGCAATTCTATTCGATCTGAGATTCCCGCTTATTCTTAAGGAGAAATCAAGCCTGGAATAATTTGGTATTCTGTACTCATTTCTGTCAGAATAGGTTACAAGAAGCTTGTTGCTTATATCATAGGTCGCAATAGGATAAGTTATAGGCCTCCCGGTGCTGTAGGTATAATCTGAAGAAAAGCTGAGCCGGCGTGAGAACAGATAATTAAATGTGATAACAAGGTCATTTGGTCTGTCAAAATTTGCAGGAAACCATTTGCCTGAATTTATAATCTCATCACTAAAGTAACCTGTGCTTTTAATGAACGTTCTGGAATAGGTATATCCAATGCTGTATCGTATTTTTCCCTCTGTCTTTTTAATTACCAGCTCCAATCCATATGCCCTGCCTTTTACATTTACCACATCTTTTTCAATGTTCTCGTCCATAATGAGGTCTGTCCCTCCCTTAAAATCAAGCATATTCCTGATCTCCTTATAGTATATCTCACCGGAGGCTTCAAAACTATTTCTGAATAACATCTCATAAAAACCCAGAGCAACCTGATCACCAATCTGTGGTTTTAAATAATAATCACAAAGTTTCCAGGTATCAGTAGGAGCTATTGATGTTGAATTGGATAAGAGATGCACGTATTGTCTGGTTCTGTTGTAGTTAACCTTAAATGAACTCTGGTCAGAAATACGGAAATTCAAAGAGACCCTGAACTCAGGTCCGCCATATCTGCTTGTAATTGCACCAGACTTAAAATTTAAGGTGTCAGTAACCGAGGATTTGTTTTTAGATAATTCAGGGTTATATTGAAGAACGGTTTGAGGACCAAATGAATAATAAGCTGACATTCTCATTCCTAAATTTAATGACAGAAAATCAGTAAGAAGGAATTTGTCATCAAAATAAAGAGCTCCTTCCCATGCCCTTTCTGTCTCAATTCTCTTAGGTATAACAAGTGATGAATCGCTGTTTGGAAGGTAACTGCCTGGTCTGACTACATATTTGGTAAGATCAAGACCAAAATTTATCTCATTTCTGCCAAGAAACCAGTTAAAATCTGCTTTATAGCCAGTACTGTTAACTTTGTGTGAAAGAACAAATGCTTCTATAGGTATACCCTTACTGGAGATATCATAATTATATGAACTGTTATTTATCGAAAGAGAAGAAAAAAATCTGCTGGTGAAAAAGTGACGCCAATTCAGTGCATAGATTGTATTATTGTAGCTATAAACAGTATCCGAATTGAATCGAAAATCATCATGACTTCTATATGCAGAAAAATCTATCTTATTATTTTTATTAAAATTATATGTTACTCTCCCGTTTAAATCATAAAACGAAGCTCTGCTGTTATGAATCTCCGGGTTTTTTATCATGCCGAAGATCCAGTTTGAATAGGTTGTACGAGCTGTTAGTATATATGTAAGGGTGTCTTTAATAATCGGCCCTTCAACAGAAACATGAGCTGTTATGGGACTTATCCCCGCACTACCGGCAAATTCATTTCTGTTTCCCTCTTTAGACCCTATATCGAGTACTGATGATATTCTCCCTCCATAACGACTGGGAATACCACCTTTATACAAAGTCACGTCCTTTATTATATCAGAATTCACTGCTGAAAAGAAACCAAAGAAATGGGAAGAATTATATATTGGTGCCCCGTACAGCAGGATGAGGTTCTGGTCAGCAGAACCACCTCTGACATTAAATCCGGCAGAACCCTCTCCAACAGATTGAACACCTGGTATCAACAAAACATCTTTTATGATATCAGATTCGCCCATTGATGTTGGTGATAACTTGAAAGAACTTATGTTGATCTTCTCTGCACCTACCTCAAATCGTTGAAGCGTAACACTCTTCTGAGCAGAAACCACCGTCTCTTTCAGAGGAATTAACACACTTGTCATAGCAACATTCATCTCTCCTGTGCCATTAAGACTCAGATTGACAGATTTTTCTCTCATGCCAATAAATGAAAACTGAACAAGGTGGTTCCCCCTTGGAAGGGTTAAGGTAAAATATCCATACTCATTTGATATTGTCCCTGCCGAAAGTTTTTTTACAAATACAGTCACTCCTGATACAGCCTCCTTAGTATCTTTATTTGTAATATATCCTGATATTGTTACTTTTCCCGGATTATTTTTTTCGGCCGGATTTCCGATTTCCACAGAGGAACTTCCTGATAACTGCTGGTTTTCACCTGAGCCACCACTATACTCCGAAGGCGGAAGAAATTTATTATTTTTATCCGACGAGATATTTGAAATTTTTACAGTATAATTCTTTGTTAATACTACATTCCCAAATTCATCAATATAATAGTATAAAGTAGTCCCTTTAAAAAGATTGTCTAATACACACTCTAATGTCGTACAGTCGGGATAATCACTCAATCTCAAATCTTTTACCCAGTCTTCAAGATAAAAAAATTTTACAGGAAGAGTACTTTCAACTTTTGTGATAAAATCGATAAATGATATATCTTTATAATTAAAGGATATCTTGTATTTCTCCTGAGCACTAAGATTTACCCAAAAGGACAAAAATAATATCAGGAGGGGTATCTTAAATTTCATATATACTTGGCTATTGACTTATACTATCATAATACCTTATTACCGGAATAAAGCTTTCAGGCACTTTCCTTGAAATATTTAGCTTATGTTGTTTAATGAATTCTTTTATCCGGGTTTTATCCTTAACTAAAATTCTTAAAAGGTCATTTCTACTTGATATAGCATGAATGATACCGTCTTTCAGAAAATAAATATGGTAGGTTTGATAAAACAAGTCATATTTATCATCAACAGCCAGTAACTGGATTTCTTTCTTATACTTCACATACAATGATGATTTACCCTTATATAATACATTAATATATCCCTTCAAAACCGGAAAACTATCATCCTGAGCATTAAAAAACTTGTAAGTTTTGGAATTAAATTCCAGGGTAAAACTGTCAACCATCTCTTTATTCAGCTTAAGGACGTTTCCATTATTTGTTGGTGTAATGAGCTCATCATTGTAAATATCGTAAGCAATCGGTAAATTCTTAAACGATTTCCCATTCATTGTTACCGATCCTGATAAATAATTTATGGAAAAAAGGAATTGATCTCCCTTCACATTGCTGTAAAGATTATGCCATTCTTTGCCATTATAAAGAATCTGATTTCCTTTCAGTTGATCCTGTTTATTGATTTTAAGAGTAGAAGATTCACCAGAACTTATCAGGTTAAAGCCAATAAAAAAGGTAAATAAGAATATGCTTAAAAGATTTTTTCTTTTCATTTAATGGGTCACAGGCTATTTAAATTCTCGCAGTAAGTTTATAATATATCATCCCGATAAGGAACGAATGGGTTAAAATAAATGGGGAACAAGATTATGGCTTAATAATTTTTGACAGTAGCAATAATCAAATTATTCCCGAAAAAAATTCTTTATTTAAACATAACGGATAAGACCATAAAGATAAAAAAATAGTTATGCGCGGCTATAATTGTAGAATTAAAGTATGGTCTTTTAATATTATTTAACACTTCAATTTACTATTTTATCAGGCCACTGACTTTAAAAACATACGCAGACTGATAATCATCAGGAGAAATTACCGGGGCGGTTATGAGGAGGTTTTTTCCTTGTTTTTTAACAGTTGCTGATCTGCCTGTACCTAAAAGAAGGGCCTGATTCCTATTATCCGTAGCAACATTCTGCAGGACAATATCGGTTTTAGGCCAGTCAAGACAGATGACAAACACATCTTTATCCTTCTGAGTAAAAAAGATCGTTTTGTTCGTTTCCGGGTTGATCTCCAGATCATGTTTTGATTTTATAAAAGCCTTTGTATTATAAATAGCTTCACCATTTATCTTTAACCACTTGCCTATTTCGATAAGCCTCTGTTGCATGATGACAGGTATTGTTCCATCGGCTGCAGGACCTATATCAAGAAGCAGATTGCCGCCTGCCGATACTGTTGATACCAGTAATCTGATCAGCTGTTTGGGAGTTGAATAATCAGAAAGACCTTCAGTACGGTTGTACCCGAAGGAATTTCCTATTCCCCTGCATTCTTCCCATGGATGAGGGACAACATTTTCAATTCCTTCTTTATCACCAACAAGACCATATTCAGTTGTATAGAAGCCACCATGCCTGCTCCTTGTCTCACTTCCCCACCTGTCGTTAACTGCAATATTATCCTTCACCGGAGAATCATTATAGAGCCATGCAAGAAATTCTTCACTTTTCCAATCCTTGCTCGGCTTTTCCCATTCTCCGTCAGTCCACAAAAGATCGGGTTCATAACGCGTTACCAGATCCTTCATCTGAGGAATCATGTGCTCATTTACATAAGCGTCCGGATTATTCCTGTAAATTGGATTATACCATTCATAAAGCGAATAATAAAAACCCATGTGAAGACCTTTTGCTTTAACTGCCTTTGTAAGATCACCACAGAGATCACGGTGTGGTCCGACATCGACACTGTTCCAGTTCCAGCTCTGTGCGCTTGGCCACAGAGTGAATCCTTCATGATGTTTTGAGGTAAGTACTATATATTTTGCCCCTGATTCCTTAAAGAGTTCAGCCCATTTATCGGGATTAAAAAGTTCAGCTTTGAACATTGGGGCAAAATCCTGATACCGAAAGTTTGGCCCATAAGTTTTATCATGAAAAGCCTTAAAATATTTTTGTGTTTTGCCTGGCTCAACCAGTTTATTCCAATACCATTCCGCGTATTTGTCGTAAATTCCAATGCTGTCTCCGGTTGGGCCCCATGAAGGCACTGAATACAGCCCCCAGTGAATGAATATCCCAAACTTTGAATCCTGAAACCATTGCGGAACTTCCCTTTTATCCAACGATTCCCAACCTGGTTTGTATTTCTGACCATAAAGATTTAATGTCAGAAAAAGCAAAAATAAAATTAAAGAATTTTTCATTTAATGAGCATCTAATTATTTCGTAATATAATACCTTACCATTGGTCTGTTTTTAGAAGTCCTGTCAGCTACTTCAAATCCGGCACATTCAAAGGACCTGTTTAAACCAGTCCATGCAAATGAGTCTGGAAGATTTTCTTTTGCAGGAATGGTCGGATATGCTTCAATAACTTCTATATTATTATCTTCCGCATATGCTATAACTCCTTTTAATAGTTCTACAGATACCCCTTTCCGTCTCACATTTTTATCAATAAAAAAACATGGAATTGACCATACAATTTTCTTGTCAATTGGTTTGTGAACCCGGGACTTCCTGAGTTTTAAAAAGTCTTCGCGAGGCGCAAATGCGCACCAGGCAACAGCTTCCCCTTCATAACATCCAAGTATCCCTGCAGGTTTGTTATTCCATACAATTTCCTTCATAGCTTTTTTATTCCCTTCATTTGTTTTCCCTTCAACGTAGTCAGCCCGTGAAAGCCTGTAGTACATACACCAGCAATTACCACATGCTCCCTTTTCACCAAAAAGTCTGACAAATTTATCCCAGTTCGATTTTGTCAAAGGTTCGAAAGTAAGCTTATTCAGAAAGTCGCGGTTTAAATTTTTCTCATTCATAATATATTAATAAGAAATGCGTAGTTTGTCATTTACAAGGTAGTCATTTTTCAATTCTTTGCAGATGTATATTCCTGATTGCTGCAGTGGTATACCATGAAGCTATACCAAAAGGCCTTGATAACTCAACCTCCGGGCGTATTGATAACTTTTTATTGCAAAGAGTATAATCTATAACCTTTTCGCTGTCAATCCACGATTTTATATACTTATCAGTAACAAGAAGACGAATATGATACCATCTGTTTTTGTCAAAATTACGATGAGTGGTTGTTTCGTTTTCTGCCGCATCCTTTCCATCTATACTTGAAAGACCCACAGTCGTCCCTCCCCAACCTCCAATGATAAGTGTGCATGGGTCCTTTCCAACCGGAAATGTAATCCCGCAAAAAAAATCATTCCCCGATTTGCGCATTGCGTCGAGTGAAACTTCATATTCTGTTCTGGGAAAAGCTTTTTTCCAGGTAATACCTGTGCAGCCCTCTCCCATTCCAAGAACGATCTGATTACCTGAAACATATACTGGTCCCTGGGGTCCAAAGTTGGTGATTTCCCATCCCTCAAGTGATTTTCCATCGAAAAGTGAAGAAGTATCACTTATTTCATGAACATACACAGATGCCTTTTTTGCAGAACTTTTGCCATCTGAACAACATGAAAAATAAAGCAGGAAGATCAATGATCCGAGATAGACAACTGGAAACAGATATCTTTTAAAGACATTCATTTAACTTATTCTTCAGATTTCTTAAGCTCCCGCACAGGTTTATCAATGATCTCCAGATCAGGCAACGCATTTTTGATATCAGTTGCTTTAAGCTGTTCCAGTTTTCGTCCGGCAGGTATTACTCTGCTTTCCCATGATCCAACTGCATCATTATATCCTTTTAGTGCAGTTTTTAATCCGCCACCCACCTTATCAAGATGATCAGCAAATACGTTTACTCTCCCGTAGAAATCGTTTGCAGCATCCATTATTGCCAGAGCGTTCTCGGTTATATTATGTTGTTGCCACGACATTGCCACTGATTTCAGAACCACAATTAAAGTTGTCGGAGTTGTTAATATTATCTTATTATTCATAGCGTCCTGCAACAAAGTTTTGTCTGTCATGAGGGCAACATTCAAAGCAGATTCAACCTCCATGTACAAAACAACAAAGTCGGGTGTATTCTGAAACTGCGACCAATATTGTTTTTTGCTCAACCTGTTCACATGATCCCTCAGATCTCTGGCATGCTTTGTAAAAAGTAAATTCCGTGCATTCTCATCGTCAGTTTCCAGAGCCTGCAGATACGCGTCGAGTGGCAGTTTTGAATCGACAACCACATGGCTGTTACCAGGAAGATTTATTATCATATCGGGCTTTAGCACCGAATCCTCACCTTCAGTATAGACCTGCTCTATGAAATCACAATGTGCTGAAAGGCCTGAGAACTCAACAACACGTTTTAAGCCAATCTCGCCCCATCTTCCTCTTACCCGCGGATTCCTCAAAGCATTTACAAGGGCTCCGGTCTCCTTCTGCAAGCTCGCATTGGTTAATTGAATATTTGACAACATCTCAGTAACCTGGCCAAAAGTCTTCTCAGAACCTTTTTCGAGCTCTTCAATTCGCTTTTTATAACTGTCGATTGATTCTTTTACGGGTTTGAGCATCTCGGCAATTGCAGATTTACGTTCGTCAAGATTTCCTTCAGCCTCTTTAACATGAGTTTCAAGCTGTGATTTTGCCAGATCGATGAACTGCTTATTATTTTGCGTTAATGCATCCGAAGCGGCTGATTTAAAAGTATCGACCATAGCTTTTCTTACCTCTTCCAGACTGTTAGCCTGAGCCTCTACTTTCGACTGCAAAACACTATTCTGAAGGTTAAGAATATTATTCTCATTGGCTTTCGACATCAATTCCTTCTGGTGCAACGAATTTAAACCTGACTTTGTAGCCAGATATGCAATCAGAGCACCGGTAGCCATCGCAATAATTATATAAAGTATAATCTCCATTTTAGCTTATTCTTTTAATTCTCAAATTTAAAGGATTTAAGCGTAAAAGCGCTGATAAAAGTCGCATTTTGCCAATTTTACTATCTTCGCAATAATAATCCGTCGCTCAGGAAAGCGAAAGAGTATTTTTTAGCATTTATTTGAGCTCTGTTTTCAATATCGGCCATAGATCGATTTGATGATAACATCAGAAATGATTATTGTAAATACTTAAATTCCAAAGATATGAAGATTAAAATAGATGATTATCCAACTTTCGATAAAGAACTGGACAAAAAGGAAACAAAAAAGAAAACAAAGAATATATTAAAAGAAATCGGAAACCTGCAAGATAAAATGCTGGCTCAGAATAAGTTCAGTCTTCTTCTCGTGTTTCAGGGAATTGACGCTTCAGGAAAAGATGGAGTGACTAAAGCTCTGTTAAAATACTGCAATCCGGTGAGTATAAAAATACAGAGTTTTAAAAAACCGACTGAAGATGAATTTGCACACGATTTCCTATGGAGAGTACATAAGGTTACTCCGGGCAAGGGTGAGTTACAGGTATTTATTCGTTCACATTACGAAGATATCCTTGTGCCATCAGTCGAAAAATATATCCATGCTGATATCATTGAAAATCGCTATGATATGATCAATAGTTTTGAGAAGCTGGTTGAGAGTAATAATACTAAGATCCTGAAATTTTTCCTGAATGTTTCCAAAGACGCCCAGAAAGAGAGGTTAATGGAAAGAATCGAGTTAAAGAAAAAGCATTGGAAACACAAAGACGGTGATTGGGATACGCGTGCAAAATTCGATGACTATATGGCTGTATACGAAGATATTCTTAATAAATGCAATGAAATTCCCTGGTATATAGTACCGGCTGATACAAACTGGCAAAAAACTTTTTTTGTGGCCGATATTGTATTAAAAACCCTAAAAGGACTTGATCTGAAATGGCCAGATCTGGTCAGTGACAGATTCAAATCACCAAAATAATTGTTTACACTGAGAGACTCAGAGTATAGCCACTTGTCCCGATTTATCCGGAGATATAAATTGAGAATATTCCTGTTTTACTTCAAGAAAACTTCCAGTACCGGAATTTCCACCGGAGGCTTCAGAATCGGCAGCGTAAGAATAAGATCATTCTTTGCTTCCTCCAATGTTTTAAATCTGATTTCGGAAGCATCGTGCAAAAACTGAATATATTTTACTTTATCAGCCATATTTGGCAGTGTAAGGCTTCCCATTGGATAAGCCAGTAAGTGAATGTAAAGTCGCCTGCTTAACGGGTTGTATGTCAGTAACGTATTGGCAGGTGCGGTGAACTCTGCAGGCGCTTCAGAACAGCCATATATTGAACGATTATTAAACTTCATCCATTCCCCAATTGCCCTGAGCCTGTCCTGTGCCCTGTAGTCAAAAACACCTCTGGCTGTGGGACCAACATTTAATAATAAATTACCGCCTTTACTGACTGATTCAATAAGAAGTTCAAGCAGTTGAGCCGGGCTTTTCCAGGTATTTTCATCGCGGTAATAGCCCCATGAACCAGAGAATGTCTGGCATGTTTCCCAGGGCACTCTTTTACCATTTACCTCGGGCCATTTTGAGACCTGCACCTGCTCTGGTGTGGTGAAGTCCCAACCACCTTCTACATCCTCCAGATCAAGACGATCGTCCACAATAATGCCGGGTTGAAGAGAACGGGCAAGTTTTAACAGGTTTTGCGAGTCCCAGTCATCATGTCCTTTACCATGCTTACCAGGGAATGAAAAATCAAACCATATAATGCTTATCTCCCCATAGTTAGTAAGTAATTCACGGACCTGATTTTTTATATATTCACGGTATCTGTTCATATCCCTGCCTTTATTAAGTCGGTCATATGCAGTGTCGGACGTCTGACGCTGTGGATGATTTCTGTCAATTGTATAATCGGGATGATGCCAATCAAGCAGGGAATAATAAAACCCGACTTTTAACCCCTCCTCCCTGAAAGCTTCAACATATTCTTTTACTATGTCTTTACCATACGGAGTATTTGTTACCTTATAGTCAGTGTATTTAGAGTCGAACATACAGAAGCCCTCGTGATGTTTGGCAGTGAGCACAACATATTTCATTCCGGCGGCTTTTGCCATTTTTGCCCATTCGTGCGGATCCCACATGTCGGGATTAAATAAATCAAAATACTTCTCATATTGTTCGTTAGTCATTCTTTCTGCATTCTTCACCCATTCATGACGGGCGGGTAGAGCATATAAACCCCAGTGGATGAACATTCCAAATCGTGCATCGGTCCACCATTTCAGCCTTTCGGCTTTCTGTGCATCCGTTTCTTTGGGAAGCTGAGCTAAAGAGAATTGGGTTATAAACATGGTAATGAATAATAATAAAACTGTAAACAGGCTTTTTGTTTTCATAAGGAATAGGTTTACAATATTGTGATGAAAAATGACAATTACAATTTAAAACTTTTAATCAATATCTCAGATAAATGCTCATTAGTTAATTTGACCGGATTATTTTTAATTTCTGTGAGGGAGCATAAGAAGTCTAAATTTTTTTCCTCATAACCTGAATATCGCAAACCTAATAAATTAAGATCCTGTGTCAGTCTATTAAGGTAGGTCACGAAACTTTCAATATAGTAATTGTCTGTTTTTCCATTTTCATCAACAAACAATTTACCCATAATTGCATATTTCTTTAAAGCAGTTGTATTCTCTTTATTCTTTTTCAGTTCCCTTATATTTATCTCATTTGCTTTGGCCATAAGCGTTCCGCATATAAGACCATGAGGGATATTATACATACCTCCTATTGATGACGCGAAACCATGAACAACACCGAGGCCGGCGTTTGCCAGGCAAATGCCCGATGTGAGAGCGGCAAACGACATTCCGGTTCTGGCTTCCAAATCATGGCCGTTATTATAAGCTCGTGTTAATGATGTTTTTATTGCTTTTAATCCCTCTAAAGCAAGTGCATCCGTATATTCATTCGATTTATCAGAAAGATAAGCCTCTGCAAGCTGGGTAAAACAATCCATACCACTCGAAGCAGTAATTTCTTTGGGACAATTTAAAGTGAGTTCAGGGTCAACCAGGGCAATGTCAGGAACAAAATTATCATGCCTCAGCGATTTTTTGAATCCATTTGTACCAACCCGGGATATTACTGCATTTTTTGTTGCCTCACTGCCTGTACCTGATGTAGTTGGAATTGCTATAAAAGGTAGTTTAGTGCCGGGATGTTCTTTATTACCAACTCCTTCGAGAAACTCTACAACAGATTCTGACCTGTTCATCATTGCCGAAATCGCTTTACCTGCATCTATCACACTTCCGCCCCCGATACTTATAATAAGATCTATTCCCTTAGACTTTAGGATTTTTACCGAATTATCAATAATTTCAGGAGAGGGCTCTCCGGAAACTGTAAGCAAATGAAATTGAATACTCTTACTTCTCAGATCATGAAAAAGTCTTTCTGAATTCTCAGATTCCAGGAAAGAGCTCTTTCCTGTAACCAGCGCAATCTTACTGCCATACTTCTGAACTATAGCAGGCAACTCCGTGATTATTCCGTTTTTGAAAATAATTTTAGGCAACCGCGAAAATTGAAATGGTCT
The DNA here is from genome assembly GCA_002319885.1 of Bacteroidales bacterium UBA1797. Classification (GTDB taxonomy): domain Bacteria; phylum Bacteroidota; class Bacteroidia; order Bacteroidales; family VadinHA17; genus LD21. The sequence continues at coordinate 2,652 of DCFT01000110.1, read as the reverse complement.
TACCATTCTGACCTGTCATTTGGTTCAATAATGTTATACTTTACTCCATATCGCGGTTCTGCCATAAGATCATTTACCTGATTGCGCCAATTAAGATAATGAGATGTAGTCTTATGATCAGCTGCATCCGCTTCCGATTCATAAGCTTCATACAACATAAACCGACACGGATCATCAACCTGCTGTATAATATCAAATCTAAGGTTACCCGCTTCTTTAACCGATCCACGATGGTTTTCAGTAGTGACCTCAATAAACCTGTCAACAGCATCAGGTTTTACATGTATATAGACACAGGATACAATCATAATTGTTTATATTTTTGAGTAAAGTTAAATGATTACTTAATAAGTTCAAACCTGTATTTAATTTTCAAAATCTAATATTTTCAGCTGATTTTTTTTATCTTGGTAGATATATAATTATTAATATACGGACCGGCAACCAAGCATAATATATACCAAATCGCATGAAAATCAATGGAATCTTTTGCATCACTATCTATACTCGCTGATATAACTTACAAATTGATATATGTTTTTTTTAACCTGTACTGCAAAGTTGGATCATTATTTTTTGAAAATAATCTGCAAATCAGGAGATAATTTAAAAGTCTAAATAACGCAGTTTTTAGAACTTTTAAACGTTATATATGTTTATTATATGTTTAACAATAATATATGACCCTAAAAATTAATATCCCAGGTAGAGAAAAGATCTTAATGGCAGTTGTTTTTATTTTTAGTTTTTCTATTTTAAATGGACAACAGACACCTCTTAATCCTATCTCTTACTGGGTCTTTAATCCTTATATCTATAATCCTGGTATTGTTGGTAGTAAGGATTTTTTCTCTGCTGGTTTTAATGCAGCATTTCAGGGCAATTCAAATTCACAACTTTTCAGTGGAAATACCAGAATATCAAAGACAAACTCAGGTTATTTCTCATCTCCGGATATTACAGAATTTAAGAATGTTGGTGTTGGCGGTTCAATTTTTAATGATAAAAACGGATTATCCAGAAATACTGGAATAAGCGCATCTGCATCATATCAATTCCCCTTAAGCTCACGGAAGCTTTCATTTCTGTCATTTGGGGTATCGGTAAAAGGAGTTTACAATTCACTTGATAATGATTCAGTTGGTCCGGCTCATTCTTTCAAAAAAACATTATACCCCGATTTTGACCTGGGAATATACTATTATGGAGCCAGTTTTTTCACAGGGCTATCCTCCACAAATATTCTTGGAAACCCCTGGAAGAGTGACAGTCTGGATATTTTTAAAATACCGGTTTCCAGACAGTATTTTTTCACGGCAGGAATTAAGATTCTATTAAGCAAATCGATAAACCTCGTACTTGAACCTTCTGTCGTGGTGGTCACTTCTGATTCTACGTTCCGTAAAATATCAGATAATATTAATCCTATTCTTAGACTCTATATAGAGGATTTTTGTTTCGGGACAGCGTTGGGAAGTGACAGTAAAGTATCATTTTTCGCTCAGTACAGATATCCGAAATTTTATGTGGGTGCATATTATGAACTGGCCACAAGGACTGCTTATTTTAAAAAGACACCGCTGGTGGAATTTACATTAGGCTTAAACTTACAACAAGATAAATCAAGGTTTTCCCATCATAGTCACTGGTAACCATTAGGATTATTTTACCATGAAAAAAGTATCTAAAATAGCGTTGTTTTTTATCCTTACAATAGTCGTACAAGTTTCCGTTGCTACGGGAAATAATACTTATAGTAAATTATGTCTGAATCCCTCTCTCCCGTTGCCTGATTCGACTGATTTAATTAGTATGATCAGAGTTGATTCCTTCAGACTGGCAATACTTCCACCTTCTTCAGGCGTACAATTCTACAAGGATGGGATTGTTTTCCTGGCATCGTCGAAAAATGAAAAAGGAATGTCTCCGGAACAGATTTCTTTTGGAACGGTAGAAGCATACTATGCATTCTTTAATGATTCTCTTCTCGGCGTTCATAAAGTATTTTCACCGTTTTATTCTTTCTCATACCCATGTGATGCAATTACCTTTAGCAATGATTATAACTACATCTATTATACGGAGATTCCAAAGAAGGAGAAAAAGGAGAAGATCTTCAGGGCAAAGCTTTCCAGAAATAGTAAAAATCAGTTAGAATTGGTTCCTGAATCAACTCCCCTGGATTTTTGCAAAGGGAATTACAGTTATTCTCATCCAGCCCTGTCTGCTGACGAGAATATGCTGGTTTTTGCTTCAGACATGGAAGGTACAACTGGCGGTATGGATCTGTTTGTAACACGACGGGTAAATGGTAAATGGTCCGTGCCTGAAAACCTTGGAAAAAATATAAACACCTCCGGAAATGAGTTTTTCCCTTTTCTTGATTCGGATAACAATCTGTTTTTCTCCTCTGACGGACTGCCAGGATACGGAGGATATGATATCTTCACCTGCAAATTCAACGGATCGGGCTGGGATAAACCAATCAACCTCACTGATCGCATAAACTCAAAAAATGATGATATCGCGTTCACAATTAATAAAACCGACGGAAAGACAGCATTCTTTTCCAGAAGACAAAAATCAGGAAAGTCTGACATTCAATTGTTCAGGGTAACTTTAAAAAAAGGAGATGCTTATGATAATATGCTT
>DCFT01000234.1 GCA_002319885.1 Bacteroidales bacterium UBA1797 | reverse complement strand
CTGTTTGCGATGATAAGTTCCTGATTAAGTATTGAAGCTTCTTTCTCAACCACCGCCTGAAATATTTTTTCTTTGCTTGCAAAATAGTAGTAGATTGAACTTTTACCTTTACCCTTGGCATTTGCTATTTCATTCATTGTGGTCTTTCTAAACCCGAATTTCGAGAAGATCTGGCGTGCCTCATCAACTATTGTTTCTTTTACTTCGTCTTTATCTATCATGGCTCAATCAAATTATTACTTATACATTTTGTTTGAGGCTACAAAGTTATTAAGGATATCTTTATAAAACAAGAAAAATCGACTATTTAAGACTAAACGTCGAAAAGTATTTTTTAATATACATATAATCAAATACATATGAAAGTAAAATAATTATATTATAACAGCTCTGAAATTTATCTGGTGAAAATAATGTAAATAAATGTTATTTTTAAGAGATATTTGTTATCAGATCACGGTAACTTATTCCCGGCTGAAGAATGAAATGCATATTTTCCGCATTTTGCCTGTATGATGGATCAGCTGAATAGGGCAAATACTTAAAATATCAGAAGATGTATCAGAAAATTATCTGATGACTATCCCGTAAAAAAGGAAATTGATCAGATTATTAAGCCTGTTTTCGAAGTTTCCCTGTTCCTTATTAATGAATAGCGGAATCTCAAGCCCTTTCATTGCTGTTACAATAGCTACAGCACTTAGTTGAGGATCTTCAACAGAAAACTTTCCTCTCTCAATTCCATCCTGAATAATTCCGGCTACGATCTTAACTTCATCTTTATCATAACTCTTTCTGATTTCCTCAATAAATTCCAGGTGGCTCAGGTAATCACTTTTTAGGGCAGTATAGAAATTTGTAAGCTTTTTAAGTTTACGCATCCTCACAGTGATATAGACTTTTAAACGTTCAATTGGATCATCGATTGTTAAAATACTAATTCGCAGTTCTTCTTTAAGTTCATCGGCTTCCTTCTCAACAACTGCTTTAAAAATATCCTCTTTACTGCTAAAATAATAATAAATAGAAGACTTACCTTTTCTTGTTGCAAGCGCAATTTCTTCCATAGTAGTCTTCTTAAACCCAAAGTGAGTGAAGATATTGCGTGCAATTTCAACTATCTTGATTCTGACCTCATCTCGTTGCGCTGACATTCTTTCTCAGTCTATATTAAATTTTTGTATTTTACAAGATAAAGCAGAAAAAAGCATTCTCCAAAAATCTTATCGTCTATTTGAGACAAACGGTTTAATTGTATTATTGACAATGAAATAATCCTTACAGAATTTTAAGCTCTTTTACCAGGTATATAAGCTGCACACGGCTCTTCACATTTGTTTTAATATATATACGGTGAGTATGATCTTTTACGGTTTGCAGGCTGATAAAGAGCTTTTCGGATATTTCTTTATTGCTTAAACCGTTACATATTTCCCTTACTATGTCAGTTTCGCGGGGAGAGACATCAAATTTTTTGCAGAATTCCTCAAATGAAAAATCTTTTGTGCTCATTGAAGAAAATACTGTAAACAAAGTTCCATAATTAAGATATACAGGAAGAAATGTGTTGCCGGCAAAAAAAGTAAGGGTGAAAATTATAGCAACTGCAGGTTGTGCGTCATAAAATAACAAAGGCAGGCATTGTAATACCATCACAAATAATATTCCCGTTCCGATTCTTTTGCTGTCATAATTATGAATCACAGTATTTCCCTTTCCGGGGAATAAGACAAGTACTGCGGAAGCAATGGAATATATGAAGTGCATAGATATAAAGTAGTATTTTAAAAGCGATATTGGTTTCACAGCAGTTGTCTTTGCAATGAAATATCCGACAAAAAAGATAACTGAGAAATTAAGGAGCAGGAACCATAGGACAAACCAGTTATTGGTTTTTCTGCCTGATACCCCAAATGAAAACTGTAAAAGCATTAGCCAGGCAAAAACAAGAAATGGCAACCCGAGAAGCATTGCAATATCCGAGAACCTTACGAGAAGTTCTGCCGATATGTACGACGACAGGAATGCTTTGATTACTACCTGTCCCCAAATGCCGTAGAAACCGAAAGTGAAGATAAAGACCTGGAAATAAAGCAAAGTTGAAAATATTTCGTGGCGATATCTGTTTCTGAGTTTTGATGAAAGAACCACACCTCCTGCTGCCAGAGCTACTGATAAAAGAAATATTAAATATCCAATGTAATTCAACATATTATAAAGGTACAAATATCCTGCGAAAACGAAAGTTCAAAAATAAGCACTACCATAGTAGTGTATAGCATACTAAAGTAGGAAAAATTAAAATCAATACTTTAGTATTAAGATGAAGAAGAGATTGAAGTTTAATTTTGTTTAGTAATTATTTTGTGGATATAAACTTTAATAAATGTAATATGGAATCAAGTAAGGAGTATAAATTAGTACCGGATTTCGGTTATTGTTTTGGTACAGGATGGAGAGTCATGATGGATAATTTTCTCAGGTTATTCCTGGTAATTATTATACTGGCTATAGTAACAGCCCCTTTTAAAATGTTCAATTTCCATTTTAACTGGTCAGATTTTAATGGAGGTCCATGGCACTGGGGTCGTAATTGGGGTCATGATTGGGGTCATAATTGGGGCCATGACATGTTCAATCTTGGAACATTTGGCATCTTTGCAGCCTTTTTCGGATTGCTCGCAATGCTTTATGCTTTTCTTGTTGCTCCCGTGTTTGAATATGGTGGTAATATGATTTTTGTACAGGCAGTAAGGAGAATAAAACCTGATTTTGAATACCTGATAAAAGGATTTACGGAGAACTATCTTACTATAATCCTGGCAAACCTCCTGGTATTTGCCCTGGTCGTTCTGGGTTTATTTGCCCTTATAGTGCCTGGTATCATAATAGCTTGCCGTCTTGCTTTTGTCCCATATATTGTAATGGACAAAAAACTCGATCCCATTGAGGCTGTGGAACTAAGCTGGAAACTTACCAGGGGTCATGGATGGCAGATATTTTTAATGGGTTTCGTATCAATATTCATCATTATATTCGGACTTATTTTATTAGTTATAGGGATCTTCCCGGCAATAATGTGGGTTTGCAGTTCCTTCGCATCACTTTATGAATCTGTATTGAGAGATAAAGAGAAACCGGCAGAACCTGTGACTGTTTAATCCGGACAAGGTAAATTCTTACCGGTATTAACAATCATTTTTGAACTGGGACTGTTGAAAAAGTCGAAATCCATTAAACACAAATCGAAGCGAAGCGAAGATCCCGACCGAAGCGTTGAGAGGGCACAAAGTAAATTCACAAACCTGCCTGCCGGCAGGCAGGGGGCACAAAGTCCTGATAATTATCGGGATAAATATCACGAAATTCCCTTTGTGCACTTTGCGCCTTCTTTGTGTACTTTGTGGTTAAAATAGACTTTTCAACAGCCCCGGTTCATTTTATAGAGTCCGAATTTTTTTCTGATTTCAAAATATATTCCCGGGAGCCGTTTCAGAATGTTTAGCATAAATAATCGATAGTTTGTCAAAAAGAAATAATTATTACATAAAAAAGCAATATGGAAAAGCTGTTATATAATAATTGTTTCATAATTTTAGGTTTGCCTGTTTGAAAATAACTAAAGGCACTAACCTGAATTCAGATAGAGCATCATAGCATCAAGTCATTGAGATAAAAACCGATATTCAAATCCCATATCTGCTAAAATAACATTAACTAAATCCGCTGGAAAGATGAAATCAGTAATTAAGTTCTTCATTGTCGCTTCATTGATCAGTTTTCCTCTGAGTCTTACTGGTCAGGTTAAGTTAGATTTTAAAAAGAAAATATTAACAATTGACAAAAATGCGAAGGCAAACATAAAGAAAGATGTCCCCAGGGAACAGCCTCCCAAACAAAATCCGGGAACACAGGATAACCAGGTAAATTCTGAAAACAAATCAACTACTGACAAACAACCTGAAGCCCAGGATCAACAATCGCTGCAATCCTATTCAGTGTATGATTTTGTTCCTGGTGATAAAGTGATTTTATTCGATGATTTCAGTCAGGATGCTGTCGGGGATTTTCCCGCCTTATGGACAGCAAATGCTCCCGGAGAGATCAATACATTAAATACAGCACCCGGTAAATGGCTCAACCTGAATAGTACAGACGGAAATTATTTTCTTTTAAAAAGCATTGATTTTCCCAAGAATTTCATCGTTGAATTTGATATTGTCCCTAAGAAAAACGGAGGTCGTATTGCTGCCGGTCTTATATTGTACGGGGAGGATAAACCTAAGGAAATGGACAATAGCCCACATCCCGGGAATGGGGGTATAATTATCACAATTGAAAAAGAACGTTGGAATACTATGGGATACAAGACAAGTGAAAATACACAGATTACCGGTTCATCAGAGGTAAATCCCGTCGAAACAGAGAAAGTGAATCATGTCATAATCTGGGTTCAGAACAGAAGATTTCGGATTTATCACAAACAGGCAAAAGTGTTGGATATGCCAACAAATGTTTTTGATGGAACAAAATTCAATCGCATTTGTTTCAGATTATCAAGAGGCGCTTCATGTGGTTCTTATATATCCAATATAAGAATTACAAATGCAGCACCCGATATGCGTAGCAAGCTTCTTACAGAAGGTAAACTGATTTCATATGGCATATATTTCGACGTGAACAAAGATGTTGTAAAACCGGAATCATTTGGTACTCTTAAAGGAATTGCTGATGTACTTAACGAAAATCCTGATGTAAAAGTTAGAATTATCGGGCATACCGACAGCGACGGCGCTGATGCTGCTAATCTTGATCTTTCAAAACGTCGGGGTGGTGCAGTAAAAGCTGAACTGATAAAAAATTTCGGGATAGATGCTTCACGTCTGGAGGCTGATGGTATGGGTGAATCACAACCAGTAGCACCTAACGATACCCCAGCTAATAAGGCGCTGAACAGAAGGGTTGAATTTATAAAACTATGATTAACATTTATTTATACAGAAAACTTATCAATTCAAATGAATAAGAGAATAATTATTATTTGGCAGTTGTTATATACCTTAGTATTTTAACTTTAAATTCTAACTTATAAATATTCCGTATCATGAAAACAAAATTGTTATTTTTTTCACTGGTTCTGATGATCATGCTACCAAATACATCAAATGCCCAGTTTGGACTTTTGAGAAAGGCAATTAACAAACAGATCGATCATAAAGTGGATTCCGCTATTGACAAGAATGCGCAGGATAAAGCTAAAGAAAACGAACAAGCCAATCAGCAACAAACGGATAATTCAACGGATAATAACAATGGTGGTACCAAAGTAACGGGACGGGGATTGTTCGGTGGGAAAATTGACATCAAATACAATGATGAATACAATTTTACCGGAAGGATGTATATGCAATTGGAAAATTACGAGAAAAAAGATGTCAGTAAGACAGATTTTTATACCTATTTCAATACAGATACACGGAATGCAGGAATTGAAGCCAGCATTACTGATCCTAAAGAACCAGATAAGCCGGTTACAACGGTCTTTATTTATGATTATGATAACAGATGTTTCCTGATGCTTTTAGGAAATGCTGATTCCAAAACAGGGATAATTTCAACATTGCCTTCTGATTCTGCTTTAGCCGCCATGGGTAAAAATCAAAAGGAGACTCTTGCTGCCCAATCTCCTGATGCGAAGAAGGAAGATGTGAAGCAACCAACTATAACCAAGACCGGAAATTCACGTATTATTGCCGGCTACAAATGTGACGAATATAAGGTAGTTGAACCTGATGTTGATGGTTATTCAGATATATGGATGACAAAGGATCTTAAAATAAAAGCCGATAAAAATTATTGGGGGAAAGCCGGAATGCCTTCATATTATGGTTACCCTGAATTTGAAGGAGCTGTAATGCTTGCAATGGAATCATATGATAAAAAAAATAACCCAAAAATAAAAATGGAGACCAAGGAGATCAACGAAAAGGTTGACCATTCCATTTCGACTAAGGGTTATACTTTTATGAAAATGAATTTCGGGCAGGCCGGGAAGAAATAAGTTCAACTCTGTGGCCCTCTGTGGCTACTCTGTGACACTCTGTGTAACTAAAAATAAGAACTTACACAGAGAAACACGGAGAATCACAGAGTTACACAGAGAAAGTTCATTTTGTAAGTTACCGCTGAAACAGCCCGGCTTTGGAGAGATGAGGTTAGACCTTTCGTAGCTTTGCAAATCTCAGAAGCAGTTTTTTGCTTCCGTCTTTTTCAAATTCTACAGTAGCTGTTGTATTTGGTGACTGCCCTTCAATTGACTTGATTATTCCCCTCCCAAATCGCTCATGTTCTACTGAATCTCCTTCAGAAAAAAGTGAGGAATCACTGCCAATAAAGGGTGTACTGTCTGTAGATACTGGTCTTGTAATTTTTTTGAGTCTTTCCTCTTTACCATAAGAGTGAGGTTCTTCACGAAAGGATACAGTTTTGGGAGAAGCATGATTATTGTTCTCAAAAGGTTTTCCTCCTGTCTGAGGATAGGTTAAAAACTCCTGATCAATTTCACGAAGGAATCTGCTGGGGCTGCACCTCTCAAGATTTCCCCATTTATAACGGTTCAGTGCATAACTAAAGGTTGCCTGTTTTTCAGCGCGGGTTACGGCTACATAGAATAGCCGTCTCTCTTCTTCAAGCTCCCGTGCACTTCCCGATGACATGGGTGAAGGAAAGAGCGTATCTTCCATTCCCACTATATATACATGCTTGAATTCAAGTCCTTTTGCCGAATGCATTGTCATTAGCGTGACTTTATTCCGGTCTTCCTCATTTTCAGTATCCTGATCGGTCAGCAAAGCAACATTAGCCATATATGCCTCTAATATTGAAGGTTCCCCATTTGTTTCTGCCGATTCGGTAAAAATTTTTATCGCATTCAGTAACTCTTCAAGGTTTTCATAACGGCTAACTTCCTCGGGGGACTTTCCATCTTTTAGTTCACGCATAATCCCTGAGCCGAGTGCAATCTCCTTTGCTTTTATAAATGCATCTGTGGTGTCTGCATTTAACCTGAGATTATTAATTACGTCAACATACAGGTATAATTTTTTTACTGTTCCGGAATTAAAATGTTCCTGGTATTTTCCGGCTTCAGTGAGTATACTCCATGGTGTTACATCCAAAGCTTCAGCCAGTTCAAAGATTTTCTGAATCGTAGTATCGCCGATTCCCCTTTTAGGATAGTTCACAGATCTTTTAAGAGCTTCTTCATCTTCAGGATTAATGACCATCCTGAAATATGCCAGTATATCTTTTATCTCTTTACGCTCATAAAATGATAACCCTCCGTAGATTTTATAAGGTATGTTTTTTCTTCTGAGAGTCTCTTCAAATATTCTCGATTGAGCATTTGTCCTGTACAGGATTGCAAAATCCGACCAGTTAAGCTGCAGGGAAAGTTTCTTATCAAATATATCAGATGAAACATTAAAACCCTCTTCAGAATCAGTGATGGCCTGCATTACCTGTATCTTTTCACCTATCTCGTTCATTGAATAAACTTTCTTTTCTATCTGACCTTCATTATTTGCAATAATTGTATTAGCAGCATTAACGATTGTCTGAGTTGATCTGTAGTTTTGTTCAAGTTTGAAGAGCTGGTAATCGGCATAGTCGTTTTTAAACTCAAGTATGTTTTCAATCCTGGCTCCGCGGAATGAGTAAATGCTTTGTGCATCATCGCCTACGACACAGATATTCTTATGTGCAGCAGCTAGCTTCTTGACGATAAGATACTGGGAATAATTAGTATCCTGATACTCGTCAACAAGCACATAGTTAAACCTTTCCTGATATTTGGCCAGTACATCGGGAAAATCCCTGAAAAGTATATTTGTATTCAGCAAGAGATCATCAAAATCCATCGCATTAGCTTTGAAACATCTGGCAGCATAAGTCTTGTATACATCTGCAAGCAGGGGCATCCTGCTTGACCTGTCATAAGCCTGCATTGAACTGTCTGCAGCATACATACTTGACGTAACAAGATTGTTTTTTGCAGAGGAAATTCTGGAAGAAATAACTCCCGGTTTATATATATTATCGTCAAGACTGAGTTCTTTTATGATGGACCTGATAAGACTTTTGGAATCTGAAGAATCGTAAATAGTAAAGTTTGGTTTATATCCCAGCTTTTCACCTTCCATCCTCAATATTTTTGCAAAGATGGAATGGAAGGTGCCCATCCACAGATAACGGGCTATCTCCTGACTCACAATCCTTGTAATTCGTTCCTTCATTTCCCTGGCTGCTTTGTTCGTGAATGTCAATGCCAGTATTTTGCCTGCAGGAACACCTTTCCCGAGAAGATGAACTATTCTGTATGTGAGTACCCTGGTTTTGCCTGCACCGGCTCCTGCTATTACAAGAGCAGCTCCTTCAGTATTGATAACTGCTTGTCTCTGAGATTCATTCAGATCATCCAGATAATTAGTTTTCATAGGTTTTGTATGAATTACAGCGTAACAGGCCGGGCAAATTTAATAATAACATTATAACGGACACATGTTGTTGAAAATTAAAAATGTATATTTTTTATTGGTAGGGACGTTGCATGAGGTAGGGGCGTTGCATGCAACGTCCCTACCGAAATTCAATCAATTTTAGTATAATTGTATTGTAAATTGAAAAAATCATCAATTATGAAAAGATTTGGACAGGTTATCGGAGTAAGGCCTGAGGATTTTGAAAGATATAAGCAATATCACTCAGCAGTGTGGCCTGAAGTTCTGGAAATGATCAAAAAATGTAATATTAGAAATTATTCTATCTTTCATAAAGACAATATGTTATACGCTTATTTCGAGTATACGGGGACTGATTTTGCTGCCGATATGGCTAAAATGGCCGCGGATCCTAAAACACAGGAATGGTGGTCCATAATGGAACCGATGCAAAATCCTGTTGCAACAAAGGCCCCTGGGGAATGGTGGGCAGATATGGAAGAGGTATTTCACCTGGATTGACTCGCGATATTGCCCTATTTTTATTATTATTGCAGATTAAAATACCAAAAAGAATCTGAAACCGTTTAAAATACAAAGATCTGATTGCCTGTGCGTTATTTTCTGATATTAATGATCCTGTTACTTCCGGCTATTTCTGAAGCTCAGCTAACAGCGCCGGGAGCGAATGCTGTTCGATACACATCCTATCCCACAGAACCGACGGTTAAAGATCCGATCTTTATTTACTGTAATGCATCGGGATCTCAGAAAGGCTCCCTGACTGCGTCAAGTCCGGAAGGAACCGGGCCGTTTAATTTTACCTGGTTTCAATGGAGCGACATCACTAAAAATTTCAGCACTCTGCTTAAAACCGACAACGGAGTTTTAACTACTTCTTTAAATGATCTTGACCAGGGAGGATATAAAGTTGTAATTAGCGGAGGTTTTGATACCAGCTTTGTAGGCTGGATCTTTCTCGATAAACCTTTCTCATCGGCAGCGCTCCAGAACCGAACCTGCGATTATGTAGCACTAAAGGGGCAGGCTGCAACAGATACTTTTTATTATAATAATCCTGCTAACGGACTTCCTGTAAAACTGCCCGATGGGATCAGTTTTTTATGGTCCTCGGATCCGGCATCAACAATACCATATCCTGATTTGCTTCTGAACCCTCAGACTTTTGATCCTCCACTCGTTGATGTAACATACAATCTGCAGGTGAGCGACAGTTTCGGATGCATAAGCGAATCATCATTTTTTTATCAGTCTATTCATGTTAAAGCTGATTTTACTGCCGATCCCTACACCGGAAGCGCTCCTCTCGTTGTTACCTTTACTGATAAATCGATACGGGCGTCAAAATATAAATGGGAGTTTGGTGATACAACCACCTCAAAAGTAGCCAATCCTGATCCGCATACGTATTTTATTCCCGGGGAATATTCGGTGAAGCTGACTGTTGAAAGCGACTTGCACTGTATTGATTCTTTACGTCTTGACAGGAATATTGTCGTTGATCCGTCTGAGCTTAACATACCGAATGTTTTTTCACCAAACGGTGATGGCATCAATGACGTATTTTTTGTGGAATCAAAATCACTTAAAATGTTAAGTGTCGAAATTTTCAGTAGTAGTGGTTTTAAGGTACATTCTTTCTACGGCACAGAAGGATTATTAAATGGATGGAAAGGATGGGATGGAAACATTAATTCCACATCGGTTAAAGCCTCGCCCGGCGTTTATTTCTATGTAATAAAGGCAAAAGGATGGGATAATATAAATTACAATGGTAAGGAATACAGGGGATTTTTGTATTTGTATAGATGACAGCAACATTGATCCTTCCTATACCGGCAGATTCTTTTTCAGGAAACGGATCCAGTTATTGCTCATAATATTTTGAATATCCTGAATTGAATAGCCAATCTCAGAAAGTTTATCAGGTATCTTTTGAAGATCTGCTATCGTATCGAGATCGTACGGGCATTGTTCTTTACCAAAAGCACCATCGAGATCTGACCCGATGGCTGCGTGCAAGGAGTTTCCTGTAAGCTGACAGATATGGTCAATATTTTTAATCACTAGATCTAATGAGACTCCCATAGCCTCCGGATCTGAATTTCCACTTATCCATCCTGGAACCATCATCCATGCATCGAGAGCAACTCCAATAACTGCATCCCTGTTTGCCAATTCAATAATCTGTTCATCGCTGAATTGCCGGTTATGGGGTACAAATACACGACAATTATTATGACTGGCCCATACCGGTCCATGGTACATGTCCATAGCTTCCCGGAAACTCTCATCACATAAATGGGTGACATCAAGAATTAACCCCAGCCTTTCCATCTCATTGAGCAGCTCACTCCCTTTAGCGCCGATGCCTCCATGGGAATCCGTTCCATGTGCATATGTTCCTGGTCCATAATGAGCCGGACCAACAGCACGTAAACCGTAATTATATGCTTTTTCAAGATGATTCATTGATATAATGGAATCGGCTCCTTCCAGACTTAGAATATATCCTATAGCTGTATTTTGCTCCGGGTTCTCCCATAATTGAAGATGTCTTTCAAGGTCGTTCTGAGTGCAAATCTGAACCATCTCGCCTGCCTCCTCCATGGTTCTGTACCACGATAGCTGTCCCTGTGTATGTGCCCATGCCTGTTCGGGTGAATTCCACCCGGGAATCGGATTACCCTGTTTCACATATCTGGCAATCTGGGTTGCTACACATATTCCGACATGTCCTTCACGCATTGATGGCAGGCTCACAGTCCCTTTCGCCCTGTCGGGTTTATCAGTCATTCCTTTCTCACTGTTGCGTATCTCATCAGTTTTCCACCGCAGATCGCGGTTCCATTCGAGGGCATTCATGGCCAGATCGAGGTGACCGTCAAAAATCAAAGGCTTCTTAATCATATTGTAAGGCTTCTTTCAGAAAGTAATCACTCTTTTCCTCGCTGCTACGTTCCATTGTCCGCTAACCTTATGACCATTAATGACATAAACAGAATCATGACGGTCGACTGTGGGACAGACATGCCATGGTATGGCATAGAGAACATCTCCTGTTTTATATTTGTTTGATAAAGGAGTTCTTATGACCATATGTTCTTCGTTATGGTTAATGATTGTATATTTATCTATACCCAGCAGTTTGATGCGGGGTTGAGACATTTCTGAAGCCACCGCCTTGTGTCCAAGATCGAGACATAACAGGTCTATTCCCGGTTTACTTATTATTCGTGTAAGCAATACAGCTGCATGAAGGAACCCCATATCTGTATATGAGTTACTGTAACCCCAATCCCATAATAATGTGGTTCCTGGACTGGTTTCAACCTCTTTCCGTAAGGCATGTATCGGGAATGTCGGTGTACCACCGGCTATGACTTTTATGGGTGATATTCCTTCATTTTTAAGCTCCTCAATAAAACTTATTATCTGTACATAAGCATCATCACATATTTTTTTTCTAAGAGAAATATCTGGTTCATGAATATGCCCGTCGTATACATGAAGACCTTCGGCAACCAGCATCGGAGAATCTATAATTCTTTCAAACAGCCTTCCCGCTTTTTCTCCGGGAGTAATGCCTGTACGGTTCATCCCATTGTTTATATCGAGCCAGACATGAGTCTCCAGTCCTGTTTTCCTGGCCCAATCTGAAAGTTGAATGATAATTCCTTCGTTATCGGTTATGCAGGAAATCTTTGTGTTTTTGAATTCTTGTTTTAATTTAAAAAACCTTTCAATATTCGGACCTACCGGCTGAACAGCAAGAAGAATATCCTGAGCCCCACATTTTGCAACCATCTCAGTTTCAGATATGGTAGCACATTTAAATTTATTAATACCATAATTCATCTGTAAATTGATGATCTCAGCCATTTTATGTGTTTTGACATGTGGCCTCAACAAATTGGCTCCTCCTGCAATATCAATCATTCTTTTTATATTGCTTTCAATTCGATCGGGATAAACCAGAAGAGATGGGGAATTAATAAGATCTGCATCATCTGTCTTGTACCAGTTGTCATTTGAATCATGTATGCTTTTCATCAGATGAATTTCTATTATAATTATAAAAATATTCAATAAAAACAGCCAAAGTTTTACTTTGTGAGCTTTGTTTTTAAATTATCTTTTCTTATCACAAAGGACTTTAAGCCAAGCTTCTGATTTAATATAGTTCAAACATAGCCTCAACTTCAACAACTATATTTGTTGGAAGCATCATTCCGACTGCACTTCTTACTCCAACTCCGTAGTCTTCACCAAAAACCTCTGCCATCAGTTCACTGAATCCATTGATGACAGCAGGATGACTCTCGAAATCAGGAGTGCTGTTAACCATTCCCAACACCTTTACAATCCGTTTTATTTTTTTCAGTTCTCCAAAATGAGTTTTTATTGTTGATAACATTGTAAGCCCTGCCTGTCTTGCGCCAAGCTTTCCTGCAGCAGTATCGAGATCAGCACCAACTTTACCTTTCATCAGAGTCCCATCGGGAAGAATGGGTCCTTGCCCGGAAACATATAAAAATTTATCGATTACCAGAACAGGTTTATAAACTCCTGCAGGTTTTGGAGCCGGTGGCAGGATCAGGCCTAATTCAATGATTCGCAAATCAGTATCTTGTTTCATGATAAATATATTTGGATATGTGAAATATACAAAATATTTATTTGAGTGCAAAGATGAAATCCATTAACTACAAATCGAAGCGAAGCGAAGATCCCAACCGAAGCGTTGGTAGGACACGAAGCAGGTACAAAGTAAAAGCCATCTGATTCAGTTCTTTGCGACCTTTTGTTTTATCCCTAGTACTCGGGATTGTGATCTTTGTGGTTAACGGATTTCAATTACGCAAACAATTCTGCCTTGAATATAGTTATTGCCTGTCCGGAAATTTCTACTCTTTCATCTTTTAATGAGACTTTCAGTATACCTTCTCTTTTTGATACCTGGTGAGAATTGAAATCTTTCCTGGCTGTCTTTTCATTCCAGAATGGGGCAAGGGCACAGTGTGCTGAACCCGTAACAGGATCTTCATTAATTCCAACTGCAGGTGCAAAACATCGTACGCAGAAATCATATGCCGTATCATCAGATTCGGCAGTAACTATAAGATCACCAAAGATAGAGTTTTTCATCAGGGAGAAATTAGGCTGCATATTTCTTACCTCCGTTTCACTTTTCAAAAGAGCCAGGGTCCATCCAAAACCTGCTTTATATAACTCCAAAGGCTCTATGCCCGTTACTTTTTCGAACTCCTGGGTAAGCTCCATCTTCTCCAGCGGATATGCAGGGAAGTTCATTGTTATCCATTCATCATTCCGGTTGATAATCAGTTCACCTGCTTTTGATGAAAACACGATCTTTTCGTTGCTTTTTACCTGGTTGGTTTCGAAAAGAATGTGTGACGCAGATAACGTAGCATGGCCACAAAGCTGCATTTCTTTTTCAGGTGTGAAAAATCTGATTATACGACAATTATTACCGGGAAATACGAATGCAGTTTCTGACAGATTCATTTCCATAGCCATATTCTGCATCCAATCTGTATCCGGCTCACTATCGAGGAGACAGACCCCGGCCGGATTTCCCTTGAAAGGCTTTGTAGTAAATGCATCTACCTGGTAAATAATTTGTTGTGATTTCATAGATAGTATATTAAAATATTTTTTTGGTTCATACGTCTACGAATTTATATATAATTTCAATAAGGTAAAAATATGGCAGTCTTTATTGCATCAGCAGTCTTAAAAACATTTAAGGCGTTACACTTTTCGCTTTTGAACCGTTGTGCCCTTGCATCTTATTTCTCCATTCACCGGCAAATTCTACCACTTGGCATAATTTATCCGAAACTTAGCATATAAAACTTTGAAAACTAAAATAGTTTTTGCATTTTTGTGATGATTATTTTAAAACCTGATGGAAATAAGAGACCGGATATTAGAAGAAGCTTCTGAATCATTCAAGACTTATGGAATCAAATCTGTAACAATGGATGCTCTTGCAAATCAACTTGGTATGTCGAAGAGAACCATATATGAGGTATTTTCTGACAAGGAGGAATTACTGATGGCTGTACTTTCAAGGATGGCTCTGCAACAGAAGGAACTGGTAAAAAGAGTCCTGGATGAATCTGAAAATTCAATAGTTGCGATATTCAGAATGCTTGAGATAAACCGGGATAATTTTCAATATATGAGCCCTGCATTTCAGTCCGACCTTAAGAAGTACCATCATGCTATATTAATAAAGGATATGGATAAAATTGAAATGCCGGATTATAGAAGTCATTATCTGGTTATTGAAAAAGGTATTAAGGAAGGGCTCTTCAGAAAAGATATTAACACTGATCTGGTCAATCGTTGCGTTTTTAATCTCGGCAGATCCATTATGGACAATGATCTTTATCCTTACGAGATATTCTCAAGGCATGAGGTAATAAAAAATATTTTCCTCAACTATCTGCGGGGAATCTCAACTTCCAAGGGTCTTGAACTTATTAACCTGCTTGAAGCAAAATTCTGAATATAAGTATTAACCCACATAATAGCTTAGATAATTGAAGACTAAAATGAAAAACAAGACACTATTAACGATCTTCCTGCTGATCTTTCTGTCTGTCAGAACTATACACGCGCAGAATGCAGACACTGAATTACAACTTTCACTAAAGGAGGCACAGGAATATGCATCACATAATAACAAAATGGTTAAATCTGCAAAATTTTCTGTGTTGGCTTCTAAAAATGACGTATGGACTGCAATCTCTTCAGGGTTACCACAGGTTTCTGCTGGTGCGAACTTAACAGATAATCTTAAACTAGGAGTATTTGTTTTGTCTATGAACGACGTACCCACAATAATAACTATGGGAACGACATATACTCTCCCTGTCTCAGTGCAGGCATCGATGCCTTTGTTTAGTGCACCTTATTATATTGGAATTGAAACATCAAAGCTCGCACAGAAATTGGCAGAATCAAATTTGCAAAGCACAGAGATTGATACACGTCAGTCAGTTGCTTCAGCATATTATCTAATTCTGATTTCTGAAGAGTCGTTAAGGATTATTAAAGAGAATCTTACAAATCTACGAGAGACGTTAAAGTCAACCAAAGCAATGTATAACTCTGGTGTTGCTGAAGCAACAGATGTTGATCAGATGTCATCTAACGTAACAATGATGGAAAATTCATTCAGCAATCTTCAGAACACTATTGAAATGAATTACAACCTTCTACGATTTCAGCTTGGAGTTAAATTCGACACTAAAATTGTTCTTACAGAGACTATTAATGATCTTGTCAAAGATATTAATGTTGAAGAGCTGCTTGCACATAATTTCAATCCCGAAACAAACATCCAATATGATCTTGTTGATAAGCAGGAGAAGTTGTCAGCACTTGATCTGAAATCTCAACAAGCTATGGCATTACCTTCATTGTCAGGTATTTATTCGACTTCAACTACAGCAATGGCAATGAAAATGTCAGATTTAAAATGGTATCCAAGCTCCTATCTCGGTTTGAATTTATCGGTACCTATATTTGCCAGTGGACAAAGGTATTCCAGTATACAGAAGGCGAAGATTAATCTTGAGAAGGCCAGAAATACAAAGGAAATGGTTTCTGACCAACTGCAGATTCAGAATCAGCAATTAAGATATAATCTGGAAAATGCAAATATTCAGTACAAGAGCCAGAAAGATAATGTTGAGGTATCTAAAAGGGTATATACGAGTATGGAAAACAAATTCAAACAAGGTATGGCGTCAAGCCTTGATCTAATAGAATCAAACAGTCTCTATCTGCAGGCAGAAAATAATTACATATCATCTCTTATGAACCTGCTTCAGACAAAGCTTGCTCTTGATAAGCTATTGAATAACATGTAACTGATTAATCAAAAACCTTCTAAATAGTAAATAATGAAATATCTAAGTACAATTCCGGTAATACTGATCAGTGGATTACTGCTGTCAGGTTGTTCTTCAAAAACCAAGACCACTGCTGCAAAAAATACCGACCCGTCAGAAGTAATTGAAAAAGCTGCGATACCGGTGAAAGTGGCAACACTCGCAAAAACAAAAATTTCTAGAACAATTGATTATACTGCCACCATACTTCCTTTTGAGGAGGTAAATATGGCGCCGTCAACCCCCGGAAGGATTGATAAATTATATGTTGAAGTGGGAGATAAGATTAACAGGAATGATAAACTCTTCCTTATGGACCGCACACAGTTATACCAGCTTAAACTGCAATTAAGCAGTCTTGCCAAAGACCTGTCGCGACTTGATACATTGTTAAAAACAGGCAGTGCAAAACAACAACAATATGACCAGTTAAAGACGCAATACGATGTTACAAAGACCAATGTTGATTTCATGGAACAAAATACCCTGATGAAATCTCCTTTTACCGGAATTGTAACCGGTAAATACTATGAAGATGGTGAAATGTATTCAGGTTCTCCTACAACCCAAACCGGAAGATCAGCTGTAGTAACAGTTATGCAGATTAATCCTCTTAAGGTAAATGTCAGTATATCGGAGCAATATTACCCTTTGATAAAAAAAGGCATGAAAGCCGGGGTTACTGCTGACGTGTATAGAAACGAAAAATTTAATGCAACAGTTTTCAGAATAGCTCCAACAATTAATTCCGGAACAAGATCATTCAATGTTGAACTTGAACTTCCCAACAGGAATGAGTTGCTTAAACCGGGAATGTTTGTACGCGTTTCTATGGATCTGGGAGAAGTAGAGACTTTCGTTGTACCTGCAAATACTGTCCTGGTCCAGGAAGGTACAAACACAAGGTTTGTGTATGTTGAAAGGGCAGAAGTTGCACAGAGGATAGAAGTGACAGTAGGCAAAAGGTTTGATGATCAGCTTGAAATTATTTCCGATAATCTTAAAGAAGGTGATAACCTTATAACAGAGGGCCAGTCTAAACTGATCAATGGTGACAAAATTAAAATAGTTATGTAATTATCAGAATTTCAACTATAAAAAAATGAGTATATATAGTGCTTCCGTAAAAAGACCCGTAACAACCATACTGATTTTTGTCGGTCTGATGGTTATGGGTATCTATTCTCTTACCCAGTTACCAGTGGATCTGTATCCCGAAATGGAATTGCCTTACGTAGTGGTGCTAACCACTTACCCCGGGGCAAGCGCTTCCGATATTGAATCCAATGTTACCCGTCCTCTCGAAAATGCCCTGAATTCAGTAAGCAAGCTTAAAGAGATCACTTCAACATCCAGTGATGCCACGTCAGTTATCTTTATGAACTTTGAATACGGCACAAACCTCGATGAAGCCTCGAACGATATAAGAAGCGCTCTTAGTTTCACAGAAAGATCATTACCTGAAGATTGCGAAAAGCCTACCATCATGAAGTTCTCAACCAGTATGATGCCAATCATTTTCTATGCTATAACGGCAAAGGAGAGCTATGCTGGTCTTGAAAAGATCCTTGATGAAAAAATTGTTAACCCTTTAAACAGGATTGAAGGTGTGGGATCAGTGTCTCTGGCCGGTGTCCCGGGACGTAAGATATATATCGATGTTGATCCAAGGAAAATGGAAGCTTATAACCTTTCAGTTGAACAGATTGGAAGTGTGATAAGGGCTGAAAACATGAATCTTCCTGCCGGTTATATTGAGATGGGTCAAACTGATTATCCTTTACGGATACAGGGTGAATTTCCTGAGAGTGAAGTCTTAAAAAATCTGGTAATCAGTAATTTCAACGGGAATAGCGTTTACCTTAAAGATATTGCGGAAGTACGTGACACGATAAGGGAATCCAAGCTCGATACAAAGATCAATGGGGCAAAAGGCATGAGCATGTATGTTATGAAGCAGTCGGGCGGTAATACGGTAAAGGTAACCAGAGATATTGAAAAAACCCTGGTGACTCTTAAAAAGGATCTTCCGCAGGATGTAAAAATAGAGAAGCTTTTTGACAGTGCATCATTTATAAAGGGCTCCATCAGCAATTTGACGGAAACTTTGGGTTATGCGGCAATTTTTGTTGTACTGGTCGTGCTGTTTTTCCTGGGAAGATGGAGGGCCACCTTTATAGTGATCCTCACAATACCTATATCGCTGATTGTGGCATTCATATATCTTTTTATAACCGGTGCCTCAATAAATATTATCTCGCTTACCTCGTTGTCAATAGCAATCGGAATGGTTGTGGATGATGCTATTGTGGTGCTTGAGAATATCACCAAACATATTGAAAGAGGAAGCCGGCCAAGAGAAGCAGCTATTTATGCAACCAATGAAGTCTGGCTGGCTGTTATTGTCACAACACTTACAGTAGTTGCCGTATTTTTCCCGCTGACATTTATAAAAGGTCTCACGGGTGTATTATTCAAGCAATTAGGTATGATTGTGACAATCACTATTATAACATCGGTTTTTGCTGCTATTACTCTTACCCCGACTCTGAGTTCCCTTATTTTAAAATGGTATCCGATTAAAAAAGATGCCAAATTCTGGACATATGATGGAAGTATCAGGAAATGGCTGGACAATCTGGACCATTTTTATGAAAGAACTTTAAAATGGGCGCTCCATCATAAGACAATCATTTCAATTGGAGCACTGGTGGTTTTTATCGCATCAATGAGCCTGTTCTCGGTAATAAAAACTGAATTTTTCCCACAGGCTGATGAATCAAGAATTACTGCAAATATTGAATTGCAGACCGGGACAAGAGTTGATCAGACACTTCTGACTGCGAATTATTTCGATGATCTTATAAGGAAGAAATATCCTGAAGTTAAGATCATATCAACTTCAACAGGCTCGGATGACCAGGGAGGATTTGCGTCGATATTCAATGCGGGAGGTACACATACAATTGCTTATAACCTCAGCCTTGTACCAATTGAAGCCAGAAAAAAATCGGTATTTGAGATTGTTGAAGAGATGAGAGCTGATTTTGCCAAAAGACCTGAGATCATAAATTTTACACTGAGTACCTCTGATAATATGGGAAGTTTTGGAGGAAGTTCTGTCGATGTTGAAATTTATGGTTATAATATTTCTGAAACCAACCTTGTGGCAGAAGAGCTGGCAAATAAAATAAAGGCTATTCCCGGTACAAAGGATGTTAAGATCAGCCGTGCGAAATCCAAGCCCGAATTGCAGATAATATTTGATCAGAATAAGATGAGTGCAAACGGGCTGAATACAGCTATGGTTTCGTCGGCTGTCAAGAACAGGGTGGATGGACTCACTGCTACCAGACTCAGACAGTTTGGCGACGAATATGATGTTGTGGTAAGGTTTAAAAAAGAGGCAAGAAGTACACTTACTGATATTGAAAACATTGGCATCACAAACCCGGCGGGACAGACCATACGTCTGGGAGAGATTGCTCAGATCAAGGAGTATTGGTCGCCTCCGAGCATAGAGCGAAAGCGTAAGGAACGTATAGTAAGGGTATCATTCACTCCGTATAAAAGATCACTTACCGACATACAGGTTGATGTACAGAAAGCCATTGACGGTTCGTCCCTGCCCGCAGGAGTAATGGTTCAGATCTCCGGTGCTATCAAGGAACAGATGGATGCATTCATGGATATAGCAATGCTGATGATGATAAGCCTTATTCTGGTATACCTTATAATGGCTTCTCAATTTGAGTCACTTAAGATGCCATTCATTATAATGTTTTCAATACCGTTCGCTTTTTCAGGCGTAGCCATTGCATTGTTCTTAACCAATACCCCGTTGAGTGTGATTTCAGGAATCGGAGCAGTAATGCTGATTGGTATAGTGGTGAAAAATGCTATCGTGCTTGTGGACTTCATTAACCTGATGCGGGAGAGAGGTCATGAGTTGTATGAAGCAATAGCCATTTCCGGAAGGTCGCGACTCAGACCAGTCATTATGACATCGGCAACAACCATTCTGGGTATGTTACCTCTGGCCATGAGCACAGGGTCGGGATC
>DCFT01000101.1:5586-8439 GCA_002319885.1 Bacteroidales bacterium UBA1797 | reverse complement strand
TAATTAAACCGTCCGAGTTATGTGTAGGGTTAATTTAAAAACTGTCCAGATGTAAAATAATTTTATCTTCAAGTCCTCAATCTCGTTGACAAGTAGGGTCGAGCTGTAAACCTCTTCCCGCAAACTTTTGGATTAAATGTTCATTTGGATTACTTAGTTTGCGGGATGTGGTTTACAGCTACTAATTAGGATTTAGTCTTATTAATTAATTATTCAGATTTTAAAGCAATTAAAGGATTTGCTTTTGCGGCTCTGCTAGCAAAAGAAATTACAGTGAAGAATGTAATAATAATTGTTATAAAAAAGGAGAAGAAAAGTATCCAGTAATGGAAACTGGTATGATATGCAAAATTCTGAAACCATGAGTTAATTAAATCATAAGCTAAAAAAATTGCAAGAATGTTACCAATAATAATAAGTTTTGCAAAATCGTTAAGAAATAACATTTCTATACTTATTTCGGAAGCACCATGAACTTTTCTAATGGCAACGTCCTTAGTTTTTTGCTCAATGATAAATGATAACAAACCGAATAATCCCATACAGGAAATAATTATGGCTAATACTGAAAATATTGCAACTATATCTAGTTGCTTTTTTTCTGAAACATATAAGTCATCAAAAAGGCTTGTTAATGTAGTAAATTCTAATATTTTGTCAGGATAAATTTTTTCTAATATTCCCTTTACATAAGGAATTGACTTAAATGTTTTGTCCGGCTTTGTTTTGATTAGAATAGTAAACAACCAATCCTTTTTTAGAAAAAGTACTAGCGGATCAATCTTTTCTCGTAATGACGAATAATTAAAGTCTTTAACTACACCAATAATAGTACCATTCTGTAAATTATTTACCATGAATTTTTTTCCGATAGCCTCTTCAGCTGATTTCCACCCAATTTTTTTAAGAGATGTTTCATTGATGATATAAGCACTTGTATCGCTACTATAATCTTTGGAAAAATTTCTTCCTGCAATCATTCTCATTTGCATGAAGTCAATAAAATTCGTTTGCACGGGAAGTAAGTTTAAAATCATAGAAGCCCCTTTCTCAGTATTAAACTGAAATCCCTCTACGCTCACACTATTTGCATCAAGAATTTTAATTGATGGGGGTCTCATTACAGCTGTGACATCAATTATATCTTCTTCATTTAATAATTCATTTCTTAGAGTATTAAATCGATTTCCAATTTCGACATCCTGAATTACAATAATATTTTCTTTATTAAAACCTATATCTTTATTTCCCATATATTTTATTTGAGAAAATATTACCATGGAACAGATTATCAATAAACTTGTTATAGTAAATTGAAAGACAATTAGAATTTTTCTAAAATTCGATCTACTGTTCATTTTATAAACTCCCTTTAGAAGAAGTAATGGTTTAAATGAAGAAAGTATAATTGCAGGATAAATTCCAGAAATGAATCCTACTAAAATAATTAGTCCAATTAATTCTAGAAAGATATAGGCATTATCAATAGAGAACAATACTATATCCTTATTAATCAAATTTTTATACGGAATATTCAATATAGTTAAGATGATTATGGAAAGAACTAAAACTGTAATACAAAATAAAATGAATTCGGTAAAATACTGTTTTATGATACTAACCTTATTTGCCCCAAAAATTTTTCGAAGGCTAATTTCATTAGCTCTTTTAGATGACCTTGCTATTGACAGATTAATATAATTAATCGACGCTATTATCAAAATAAAAATTGCAATGATACTAAATATGAATACAACTTTGATATCTCCATTTTTTTCTATTTCTCTCTGTAATGAGGATTTCAGATGTATATTTTTTAAGGGTTGCAGGGTAAGCGATACATATGTAGGAGCATCTTTATCAAGTTTTGACCTTAGAAACTCGGGAAGTTTTGATTCGAGTGATTTATAATTATAATTATCCGACAAAGTCAGATATGTATAAAAATTCGCCATCTGAACAAAAGCACTAGTGAAATCTGAATTTTGACTATTAAAAGATGCTAATATATCTACATGAAAATGTGAATTTCTTTTTGAATCTTCAATAATACCAGTTACTTTAAATAATTGATTACCATCTTGGTTAAGAATAAGAATCGTTTCATTAAGTGGATCTTTTTTGCCAAAGTATTTTTCAGCTATATGTTTGGTTAATATTAGCGAATTTGGCTGCCTGAGTGCATTCTCGGAATTACCTTCTATGAATTTAAAATCAAAAACATTGAAAAAACTTGTATCAGCAAAGAAAAAATTATCCTCCTTAAATTTCTTATTTTCTATACTGATGACTTTGGTTTGTTGGTTTAACCTTACTGTTTCTTTTATTTCTGGAAAATATTCATGTAATAATGGTGCAAAAGCTGGAGCACAACGTGCAAAATGGGATTGATCATAAAGAAAGTTTTGAGTAAGCCTATATATGTTATCACAATTCTTAAAATGCCTATCATATCTTAATTCATCCTGAACGTATATCAATATAAATAGACTACAGACAATCCCTAATGCCAATCCTAATGTATTAATTGAAAAATAGAGTTTATCCTTAGTAATGTTCCTGATTGCAATCTTAATGTTTTCCTTAAACATTAATCAAAATATTTATTGGTTATGTTTATTCGTTGCCAAAATGATACCATAGATATATATGAATGATATAGAGCTATTTATAATTATAAAAAATCTTAGGGAGTAAAGAAATTTTACAGTTTATCGTAAAAGTATTTTACTTAATGTTGATATTATCGTCTTTTATTAAAATTGAATCAACAAATGTGGCTGGCAAAGAAGCATGTGTTTGGCAGCTGCGTAGGCTGTCGCGGTGGCAAGCTGCCAAACTCTTGCTTGTGCG
>DCFT01000101.1:0-5342 GCA_002319885.1 Bacteroidales bacterium UBA1797 | reverse complement strand
TGCCAAACTCTTGCTTGTGCGTTGGGAGTCTTGGTATATGTACAGATATTATTTCTTTTACTGTTATAAGTAGGGTGTCTGTCAAGTCCGTCTAGTTGTCAGGAAATCAGCACCTTACACATAACGGCCCGGCAATAGAAGTCGTTTTTGTTGCTGAGGGACCGAAGGCCGCGGGCAGTATCTATCATATTGACTCAAAGTTCAATAAGGCCGTAGGGAGTGAAGCATGGCGCGGTTTTTGCTATCATGTTACAAATTTTCTTAAATGCAGGTGCGATAGCGGTATAACCCCACTGGCGACCAGAAATTTGTCCCGGTGCAGGAACTGGATCGAAGCCGCCTGGTGCAGTATCGCGGTACAATTTTAGTCGGAGCCGGAAATTAGTCACGATGCAGAAGTTTGATAGCGTGCAGATGAGCGTATCCGGGTGCCCGTCGAGCAGTAATTTTCTAGAAAGCAGAAAGCTCTGCAAAAACCGTGACAAAAAAATGACTTTTATTGTCGGTGTTATATGTAGGGTCAATTTTAAAACTGATCCAGCTATGTGAAATTCTTGTCGTCCAATTCTTTATCACATCGGCAGTAACTGCTGCGTTGTAAACCTCTTCCCGCAAACTCAGATTTAATTTTTATCATGGCATCCAAAGTTTGCGGGATGTGGTTTACAGGAAAAGGGTCTATTTTGTTTATTTGGTGGAATCAATCAATAATTCAGAAGGTTAATAGTCAATGCTAATGGTGTTTCTCTAACGATAAGGCTTAATCATTCATATCTTAAAGCCTTCACCGGATTAATGCGTGATGTTTTATATGAATGAATAAATACAGTCAAAAGAACCACAATGGTTGAAACAGCAAATGGTATCGCAAATACTAACCAGCTAATATGTACCTTATATGAATAGTTGTTTAACCACTTTGTCATAACATAAAGAGTTACAGGAATTGAAAACAACGAGGCTAATAAAACAAGAATAAAATTTACTCGAAGGAATGAATAAACAATTAATCCTTCAGAACTTCCAAATATCTTTTTAATTCCAATTTCTTTTGTTCTGGTTTTTGAGACGAATAAGGTAAGACCAAATAATCCAATCGTTGCAATCAACAAAGTGAAGAGTGCAAAGATCGAAACGATGGTACTCAGATTTCGCTCTGAGGAGTAGATGTCCTTAATATGTTCTTCAATTGTTGAATAAGTGAATGGCATGTCAGTGTCTATCTTTTTCCATTCTGGTTTAAGAAATGAAAGTAGATTTTTCAGAGTGCCTGGTTTATAATGCACTATAACCTGATGAATGTAACTATCGGTCAAACTTATACTTACAGGTGGAATTCTTGAACGAATTGAATATATATTAAAATCTTTTACGATCCCGATTATTGTTCCGCTTCCGAATGGTTTCCCAATGGGATCAGTTATACCTAATAGTTTTACTGCTGTCTCGTTAAGTATTCTAGCTTTTGACTCATCACTTCCAAACTCCTCGGAGAAGTCTCTACCTTTGATTAAATTAATCCCCATGGTACTTAGAAAACTGTAATCGACATTCATTGATTGTACAGGTACTTTTACATTATTATCTTGAAAATGTTTTACCAAAAAACCATTGAATGCCTTGATGGGAAGGCCTTCCCCTGTTCCAGAAGCTGCAAGAACATCAGGATATGATTTTACGCTGTTTAAAAAAGCTGAAAAACCTTTAAAATCAGCTCCAAGATCAATAAGAAGAATATTTCTCGTATAGAATCCAGGGTCTGTCTTTAACGCGTACTGATATTGTGAACGAATAATTAGAGTGCCTGATACAAATGAACAGAATATGACCAATTGAAGAATTATAAGTGAAGAACGGAAAAACTGTTTTCTTTTTCCAAAAAGTAATGTAGGTTTTAAGATATCTGTGACCTTTAATCTGGATAGATAGTATGAAGTATAGATGCCGGATGCAACTCCAATAAAAAGTGTCAAAGCAAAATATACTGAACTATATATGAATACATTAGATTTAATTATATTTAGATCTGTTTGAAACAATTTTCCTGCGTATGGAAGGCTAAGCCACATCATAACCAAAGCCATCGGCAATACGAACACTGCAAGGATTATTGATTCATATAACAATTGATTTCTTACACTGTTGGTTCCGGCACCTAGCGTTTTTCTTATCCCTATTTCCTTTGCTCTGCCGGTTGAGACCGCTGTTGAAAGGATAATATAGTTTAATGCTGCAACCAGAATAATCAGGAATGCAATTACCAAAAACATTCTGATTGTGGTTAGATTACCATTGTTTTCGGAATACAATATATCATTCGATCTTAGATAAACATCAGATAGATTTTGTAGAGAGTAGTTTTTGTCAGGCTCTTTTCTAATATATTTTATTTCCAAGTTTCTGAATTGCTGTTCCAGAGATTCGGGATTGCAACCTTTTGATAGTAATACCCATGTTGTCCAGGAGTCTAGTCCCCAATCTTTATCTG
Organism: Bacteroidales bacterium UBA1797; assembly: GCA_002319885.1. Lineage (GTDB taxonomy): Bacteria > Bacteroidota > Bacteroidia > Bacteroidales > VadinHA17 > LD21. Next base: position 2,854 of record DCFT01000101.1, on the reverse strand, counting down.
CGTTGCCATCTTTGTGATATTTATTTGCAATTTCTATTGACCATTTAATATTTATGAAGCATTGGGCTCTGAAACTGGAGTTCTTTGGAATATTTTCAAATATGCCAGTGACAATAAAAAGATGATCTGCATCATTTACTTTGGCAATAATATCCTTTCCAATAGGGTCTTCTAACCCGAAAAATTTTACTGCTAAATCACGGGAAAGTACAATTGCTGCCGGATCATCCAGAAGAGTATTATTCGATGGACTTCCGATCAAAGGAAGAGTAAAAATGTCAAAAACTTTTGAATCAGTTGCGATGACATCATTCAAATCAATATATTCATCTTTGAGTTTTAGTTTAAAGTCACCGATTTTACTCACCCGAATTGCTTCTTCAATCTGGGGGATTTCTCCTTTTAATGTAGGAGCCAAAGTGTAGGGTGTATTGGGAATTGTTTTTTTAAAATTCACATAGTAATTGAGCACTCTGTAAACCCTGTTTCTATTTTTATGGAAATGGTCGTAACTAAGTTCGTTGATTGTGTAAAGCAACATTATGAAAGACGCAGCTAGAGCTACTGATAGCCCAAAAGCATTGATGCCTGCAAATATTTTGTTTTGCTTTAAAAACCGCAGTGCAGTTTTGAAATGATTATTAAACATTATGAGTATGATTTTAAGTTAAACACTAGGCCTTTGTTTTTAAAAGGCCAGAAATGAAAGAATTAAAAAATGGTTGTTTAACTTAAGATCGGAATATCATCTGATAATAACGATTGTTGATGACAAGAAAACTCCTGATAGACAGGTTTTATAAGTAATGCAACTTTGTTAAGGGAACCTATTCTCTGTTTAATTAATCTATTGTCTGTGAGTAATTTGAGTTGTTCAGAGAAATGTACAAAATTCATTTCCTCAAACTGAGAGATAAAGCCTTGTAAAGAAGAAAGTTGTGGTATATCTTTTGCTGGAATAGCAATTGAATACTGAGCTGTTATTTGATATCGAAATGCTCCTGAAAAATCTGGATTATTTGAATTTTGATGAAACGAAGCAATGAAGAAGCAGCAAAGAACAAATATAATTGTAATTCCTAAATGCTCGATCCTATTTTCAGATTGGCTAATCATAGACCAAATGTAAATAAACTATTTAATTAAAGATATATGATAAGTTGATTGATTGCAAAATTTTCTTGGGAATGCTGAAATCATTATGAAATATAAAATCCGATAGATTATAGGTCCCGGTTGGCAAAAAAGCATGTGTTTGGCAGCAGCGTTGGATGTCGCGGTAGCGGTTGCCAAACTCTTGCTTGCGCGTTGGAAGTCCAGATATGTGTATAGAAATTATGGCTTTGAAAGTTATATGCAGGGTATTTGTCATGTCAGTCTAGTTGTCTGGGGTCTAACACCTTACATATAACGGCCCGGCAATAAAGGGAGGTTGTGTTACCTGGCGCAGCCATCCGGCCACTTGTACCGGTGCTTTAGCCACAAAGCTGTTCCGGTGGCAAGCCAGGTATGGCGTGCTTTTTGCCGTCCGGCAGTGAATTTTATTGCGTTTTGGCGCGGTCGCGGTACAATTTACATAGACGACTGCGAAATAGTCCAAGTAGACGAAACCGGGAAAGGCCAGTGGCGCAGCGGTCGCGGAACAAAAATGTCTCGAAGGCAGAAAGTAGTCCAGTTGCAGTAAATTTTATTACGTGTAGAGGAGCGAGTCCGGGTGCCGGGTTAGTTAATGGTCCCGGTAGATGGCTCAGAGCTCAGCAAAAAGCATGACAAACAACTTACCTTTATTGTCCGTGTTAGGTGTTCGGGCTAGTTTAAAATTTTCAATTCCCAAATGATTCAGGATATGAACTATTGGTTTTGATTTATTTTTGATTTTAATTCTTCAATAATATTTGTTGAAAACCAGAAGATATCCTCTGAACCATTTCTGTTGCTTGTAAAAAAAAGATATTTGCCATCAGGTGTTATTGTAGCTGCGTACTCCGAAAATTCAGAATTAACAGATTTTCCCAGGTTATATGGCTCAGACCAGGAACCATTATTCTTCTTGAGGCTTATATATAGATCAGATCTCCCATAACCACCTGGTTTTTCTGATGAGAATATCATAAGTACCTCGTCCTGATTAACGAATGCATCAAATTCGCGATACTGGGTATTTATTGGCCCTGGAAGTTTCTCCGCTTCTGTGTACTTCCCATTCAGGTACTTTGAAATATAGATATCATTTGTACCAGGGCCACCGCGTTGAGAATTAAAATAAAGGTTACCGTTACTTGTAACAACCGGAAAATAGTCTTCGTATTCTGAGACAGCTTCGTTTGCGAATGGCATAGGTGAAGACCATCTTTCTGCAATCCGGTTTGAAATCCAAAAATCATGATTTGGGTACGACTTTACATCACTGGATTTTCCTTGATACGAACAGAATATCATCGATTTTCCATCAGTTGTGATGAATAGATCAATGTCATCCTTTATACCAGAGAAGTTTACTGGTTCAGGATCACTCCAACTGCCATTGACCTGTCTGGTAACCATAATTGTTGAATATTTGTCTGGAACACCTCTTCGTGAAAAGTAGAATTCATTACCATTTTTAGTGAAAACGGCATTAAGTTCTCCATATTCCTTAGTGGAAACGAAAGCGGGTGCAAAGATTTCAGGTGTCATTCCCGGTGGTTTTTGACCAAGATATTGTCCGTTGAGTTTTGGAGAATCTTTGTGTTGTGCACTAATTACAATAGCTGTAATAAGTAATAAGTTAGTCAGCATTAATTTTTTCATTTTGATTATCTTTTTTTTAGTTGTGGGGTGACACGCCTGACACCTAACGGCCCGGCAATATGGG
>DCFT01000116.1:42957-46877 GCA_002319885.1 Bacteroidales bacterium UBA1797 | reverse complement strand
CTCGGAATGACATGTAAATTATGTGGTTATGGGGGGCAGAAGTGGCGATTTGCTTAACCAATTGTCCTTTATGTCAGCAAAAAACTTGCAAATCGCCACTTCTGCCCCCTGTGTTCCTCCAAGGCACTGTCATCCTGAGCGCCAGCGAAGGATCTCCCTATCCAATATCTGTATTATAATAAACAAATCTTTTAAGAACACTCTTCAAGTTTTTCATCCTCTGAAATTTATTAATGGTTGTCATTACTGGTGGAGATAGAAACTAGTTTTACATCAGTGGGATGAACTCACCGACTTCGTTGGACATAGCCGACTATGTCGGTTGAAGGTCGAAGGTAATATCCATCCTCAGTTAATGTTCTTATATTCAGCTCCTTAATAACAATCTATTGCATATTGTCTAGACCCCTGGGGTTCACCTGGGGGTTATTCATATTCGGCTCTTTCGGAACCGGATTAAAATAAAGATGTGTACAAAGAGTAGCTTCAAAAGGAGGGAAAAGGTATCAGAATAATTTTCAATATCTTACTTTCTGTTTTGTACTAAACTCTCTCCATATTTTACTCTATTCAACTCCTTATGTTGACGGCTATAGAGCTCCTGAAACAGCTATATTTTAAGGATTTCAAACTGACCTAGTATTTATTTATAAGATTATACAATTCAGTCAGATCAGGAGTAAGAATGATCTCTGTTCTCCTGTTTTTCTGTCTGGCTTCCGGAGTATTGCGATCATCTACAGGCGAATACTGACTTCTGCCCGAAGCTGTTAATCGTTTTGGATTAATGGTTGATCCTTCGAGGAGTACCCTGATAACCGTAGTGGCACGTTTTACACTCAAATCCCAGTTGTCTTTAAGCTGACTATTGCCGGGGTTATAAGGAACATTATCAGTATAACCCTCAATCGTAACCTGTATATCAGGATTTTTTTCCAGAACCCCTGCAAGCTTTTTCAAAGCATTTCTTCCATTGGCATCTATATCCCAGCTTGCTGATTTAAATAGCAGTTTTTCATCGAGAGAGACATAAACCTTACCATTTTTCATTGTAACTGTAAGTCCGTTGTTCTCGAAGCCAAGAAGAGCTTCGGATACTTTACTTTTAAGATCCTGAACAATTTTTTTCTGTGCATCAAGGATTTTCTCAAGGTCAGCTAACCTGGCATTTTTCTTTTCAAGCTCGAAGGTGAGTTCATCAAGAGAGGCTTTCTTGGCATCAAGGTTTTGTCCCAACTGGCGCAGGAGATCTTCTTTCTTCTGGAGGTTTGCCTGCGCAGTTTCAAGTTCAGCAAGAAGTTTTTGCGTTTCTTTCACATTACCCTTGATAAGATCTTCCTGGGCATTCTGCAATTCGGCATATTTCGAGGAAACTCTATTAAAATCATCAACAGCTTTGTCTCGCTCATTCTGGGCTGCTGTAATATCCTGCTGAACGGTACCGATCTGTTTTTCAAGAGAGGCAAGCCTGGCTTGAAGTTCCTTATTTTGCATCTCAAGTCCTATATTGTCGGTTTTGAAAGCATCCCTTTCGTTCATGAATTGTTTGCTTGTATCCTGCAAACTACTGAACTTCTTTCCCGAAACGCACGATATTAATAAAAATACTAAAGCAACAAAACCCGGAACATAAATAATTGATCTCTTCATAGCCACAATTTGATGTAAATAATAAATGCTTTTCCCTCCAGAATTTTAAGTCTTCCCTCGAAATCCGAAACAAAAATAAGAAAATCCCGGGTAAGCTTCTGCAAACACTCAGGAATAATAATTGTTATATTTGCTCGTTGTTTTATTAACCATCTCTTAATGGACAAAAAAGAGAACTTACTCTCAAAAATAAATACTCCTGAAGATCTCAGAAAGCTTGATCCCGAAGACCTTGAACAGGTTAGTTCTGAACTACGTCAGTTCATAATAGATGTTGTATGCAATAATCCCGGTCATTTCGGGGCCAGTTTGGGTGTGGTTGAATTAACTGTTGCACTTCACTATGTTTTTAATACTCCATACGATAAAATAATCTGGGACGTAGGGCATCAGGCTTACGGACATAAAATACTTACCGGACGACGTGAAGTCTTTTCTACTAACAGAAAGTATAAGGGAATAAGTGGTTTCCCAAAGATGTCGGAGAGTGAGTATGATGCGTTTGGAACAGGTCATTCTTCAACATCAATATCGGCAGCACTTGGAATGGCAGTTGCTGCAAGCGCTAAGGGAGAGACCCGGCATGTGGTAGCAGTAATTGGCGATGGAGCTATGACTGCCGGCCAGGCCTTCGAGGGACTAAATAATGCCGGAATAGGTAAATCAGATATACTTGTGATTCTGAATGACAATAATATAGCTATTGATCCAAACGTAGGCGCTCTTAAGGAATATCTTCTTGATATTACTACCAGTAAATCGTATAACAGGTTTAAGGACCGTGTCTGGAAAATCCTAGGGATCTTTGGCAAGCTGGGGCCAAATGCACGAACACTTGCTGCACAGCTTGAAGCCGGCGCTAAAAGTACCATTCTCGATAAGAGTAACCTTTTTGAAGGATTAAATTTCAGATATTTTGGCCCCATTGACGGACACGATGTCCTGCATCTTACGAGAGTTCTCCAGGATCTTAAGAGGATCCCAGGCCCAAAACTACTTCATTGTCTGACTGTTAAAGGAAAGGGATTCAAACAGGCTGAAGAGGATCAGACCACATTTCATGCTCCTGGTAAATTCGATAAAACAACGGGTGTCATTATTAAAACCGCAGTTGCAGATACACCACTTACCTACCAGGAAGTATTTGGAAAAACCATTCTCGAGCTGGCAGAACAGAATGAAAAGATTACCGGTATTACACCTGCGATGCCCACAGGTTGTTCTCTTAACATCATGATGAAAGAGATACCGGAGAGAACCTTCGATGTCGGTATTGCGGAACAACATGCCGTTACCTTTTCGGCAGGGCTCGCCTCCCAGGGGATGATTCCGTTCTGTAACATCTACTCATCATTTATTCAAAGAGCTTATGACCAGATAATTCATGATGTTGCACTTCAGAATCTCCATGTGGTTTTTTGTATCGACAGAGGAGGTCTGGTGGGTGCTGATGGTGCCACACATCATGGTTTTTTCGACATGGCTTTCATGCGCAGTATTCCTAACATGGTAGTATCAGCTCCTATGGATGAGATCGAACTCAGAAATCTTATGTATACTGCTCAGCTTGAGAAAAACAACTTCCCATTTTCAATTCGTTATCCACGGGGACGAGGGAAATTTACTGATTGGAAGAAACCTTTTCTCGAAATTGAAATAGGTAAAGCTCGTCAGATAAGTGAAGGTACTGAACTTGCAGTATTATCCATAGGTCATCCGGGGACGGATGTTTCTTCTGTTGTCAGTAAACTGTCGAAGGAGAACATATCGGTTGCCCACTACGATATGAGGTTTGTTACTCCCATTGATAACAATGTTCTGCATTCCGTTTTTAAGAGATTCAAATATGTGATTACTGTTGAAGATGGAGTACTTAAAGGAGGATTTGGAAGTGCTGTCATTGAATTTATGAGTGATAATGGGTTCAACTCTGAAGTCAGACGACTCGGTATCCCCGATTATTTTGTTGAGCAGGGAACACAGGAAGAACTTACCAGAGAGTGTGGATATGATGCCGAGGGCATAGAGATAGCAATAAGAGAAGTACTCGTGAAGAAGATGAATTGAAAGAAGGTTCAGGGCACAGTGCAAAGAGCTCAGGAGATCTCTTTGAATCTCTGTGTGACCTTAGTGAAACTCTGTGTAAGTTCTTATATATCTTTGTGCACTTTGTGATTCTTTAACTTTGTGTTCTTTGCGGTAAATGGTTTTTTTTTAAAATATTTTTCATACTTTCGCAATCCTACCAGCCCGGATGGCGGAATTGGTAG
>DCFT01000116.1:0-42654 GCA_002319885.1 Bacteroidales bacterium UBA1797 | reverse complement strand
GGTTCGATCCCGGCTCCGGGTACATAATAAAACAAATAAAGCCTTGAAATATATATCAAGGCTTTATTGTTTTAAATGCACTTATCTATTTATGATTCCCAATGCATTGAAAAAGAATGACTTCTTATTTCTTTTTCTTGCCTTTTGACGGGGTTTTTTCATCTGATCCTGTAGCAGCATCATATTTCGCCTGGGCAGCGTCAAGCGCACTTTGGGCCATCTTTAGTGCATCATGCGCGCTTTTCTTGTTTGCTTTCCCTTTTGTCAGGTTCGCATTACCCGTACTCATCTTTTTTGTCGCATCCTTTGAACGCAGGCTAAGAGCTTTGGAATCAGCGCTATATTGCAGGTTAAGAGCTTTAAGGTCAGCCCTGGCCTGTACAGCTTCATCCTTGTCTTTTGAAGTTGTAAGCTTTGACAGAGACTTTTGTCTGGCAGCATTGTCCTTGTCAAGTTTCTTACGATCCGCTTCAATGGCTTTAGTTTCGTTTTTTGATTCGTCAACCTGCTGAGTTCCCACATTAATCAGGGAATCTGAAACTTCCAGCTTCCGTTCGTTAAGGGTAACCCTGGCTTTGGCCATATCGACATTTGTTTCAAGTTTCTTTAATTCAGCTGCCTTTTTATCAGGTTGAGCCTTAACAAGAACAGTAGTTAATAAAAGCAATGCCAGCATAACTAACATCCGATAATTTCTTATGGTACTCATAATTTTAAAATTAAGTTTAATATGACAGTTAATCATGTTATACGTTCAGACCAAAAAAAATATTCAATTTTTTTAATAAAACTATGAAATTAAATTCAATTAATCTTCAAAAAATCAGATATCCGACCATCCTGAAGAGTATTTGTGAACAAAAAATAATTTCTGATTGTTTAATGTACCTAAAATAAATTATTATGAAAAACTTAACAGGTATAAGAAACAGAGCTTTAACCGGTGCTTGTCTGATGGTTGCAATTTTTATATTCTTAAATAGTTGCAGTAAATCATCAAATAATATGGCCGGAATGGGGAATAATGGAAATACTGATAATTCAGGAGGTCCCGGAACCAATGAGGTTTTTATTAAGGGAATGGCATTTGATCCTTCTACCATCACTGTTACAGCGGGAACTACAATCACCTGGACTAATAAAGATCCAGTTACTCACACAGTCAGCAGCACTTCTAATGAATTTGACAGCGGAAATATAACTCCAAATGCCACTTTCAGCCATACCTTTTCAACTGCAGGCTCCTACTCTTACTATTGCAAAATTCATACTTACATGACTGCTACTGTTAAAGTTAACTGACCAGATAAATAATTATTTAATGCCGGGGTCATGCTATGGGAATGTATCAGCTCGATAAGGTAATATAAACTACGTTTAATAAATGGCTATTTCCATACATAGGAATTGAAAATAATGCTATCAGTTTCTCATGTGGTTTAAAGAAGAGTTTATTCAGTTTTGATGCATGATATATGAATTAACTATGGTAAGATACCGGAAGTTTATTTATGATGCCTTATAAGCGGAATAAGATCTTCACCGGTAAGTCTGAATTTTTCAGGATTCTCAGGTGGAGTAATGTAAATAAGGGCTCCCGGCTCAAGCCCCTTATCAACAATTACATTTTTATCGTTCGATTCACCAAGTATCACAATATCTTTGGTTTTGTTCTTTCCATAAACATACGGAATGCTGTCAGACCCGGTCTGAACACATTCAGTCGGGATAAAGACTGCATCATTAATAGTTTTTACGATTATCCTGTTGCCTGTTGTCATTGAGGGCCTGAGAGCAGGATCTGATCCATCTATTTTAATATCCACTTCAAACATTTTGGAGTCGGAGTTTGGCAGTTGTTCACCAATATTAGCAATCGTGAACAATGTACCGTAATAAACTTTTCCGGGGAAAGCGTCGACGCTTATAGTAACTCGCTGACCAACTTTTACTTTGCTGATTTCTATTTCATTAATATACACTTGTGAGATCATTGAAGATAAATCAGGAAGAGTCGCTATCACCCTGTCAAAAGGGTTTATTGTTGAGCCGGCTTTTCTTTTTGTGCCATTACGGTCTTTCTTATAGATGACCATTCCGGAAGCAGGTGCTATAATTGTAAATTTTGATAAAAACTCCTGAAGGTCTTCAACCAGTCGTGTCTCTCTGTTGAGAAGCATTTTATTATGACCCAGATCTGCCTTTGATTGAGATTCATACAGAGAATAGCCTTTTATTTTCTGCTCCAGAGTTCTTTTTTCCTTATCGAGATTTATCTCGGCCTGTCTTATGGTGGCAGGCGGCTCATATTTTGATTGTTCAAGGGCAATAGCAGCCTCTTCGACGGCAAACCTTTGATTCCTGATATTATCTCGCTGATCAGTAAGCATTACCGCAGTATCAAGAATTTTCATATCGACATTGTTCTGGTAAGTTTTAAGATTTTCCAGCTCATCTTTTAAAATGTTTGAATAAGAAGATCTGTCAAGCTGAGCAATATAATCACCTTTTCTTACCAACGTGCCTTCAGGGACTATATCCTGTATCTTAAGATCCATTGCGTGCATATGAAATCCTCTGCCTGGACCTCCATTGGATCCCATTGTTATCTCAGGTCCTTTAATGTCAATTGACCGTTCTGCAATAAGCTCACCGGAATTTGTTACAGCAATTTCAAAAAGCCCCTTCCTTACCTCAGCATAAGTATGGATATTACTCTTACCTGATGTCATTTTATTGAAGAAGATCAGCGCTAAAATAGCAAGTGCAACAAAACCGAAAGCCAGTATTCGTCTCATTTTACATACAAAAATTTCAGATCACTTTTTATCTCTTTAATCATCGCTTGAAATTATTAACAAAATCTAAGTATAACAGATAAATAATTTTCTTTTAATACACGGAATATACCTAACCATATTATGCGCAAGCTACAGGAAAGCCTTTGCATCTGTTATTCTTACAGATCCTTAAGCATCCAGATATCGCAACCAAAATGACCCGATTCACCTAATGGTCCGGAAAGAAACCTGAACTTTGCTTTTTCGTACAGGCTTATTGCCCTTTTCAATTCAGGCAGGGATTCAAGATACAATTGTCTGTATCCTAGTCGCTTAGCCGAGTCAAAAGTTTTTTCCATTAACATCCATCCAATGCCTTTTCCTCTATGTGATGCTGACAAATAAAACTTTACAAGCTCAGCACACCCTTCAGGGAGTCCGGGGGTGGGAAAAACGCCGCATCCGCCAATTATTTCGCCATTTTCTTCAGCAATCCAGTATTCTGATCCGGGGGTTTTGAAAAGTTTATAAAGGTTATCTGTAGTAGGATCAAAATAAACCGTTCCTGGTTTGTGAATATTAAATTCTCTGAAAACCGTACGGATAAGTTCAGCAATTTCTGTATTGTCTCTTTCTTCGATTGTCCTGAAAATAAGATCCATAATTATAAACTTACATTTTAATTTCCCAAAATTAATATTAGTATTCTTAAAACCAGTTTCATTTCATCCCGTAGGAAGGTTTTTCTCCACCCTCCTCCACCTGGTCAAAAAGGCATGAGTGAAAATTGGGAACGTGGTATAGATTACATCTTCATCAGTATTTTATAAAGAGAACCAGTAATTCAACTTAATCAGAAAAATGTTATTTGGGAAAATTCTTCTGAGCTCATTATATGAATGCGAAAGTGAAGCATTTGAATCAGTTGTAGTGGCTGACTTCTCAGATGACCATACAAGATAAATAAATGATCCGAGTCTGTATTCCCATTTTGCGACCAGATTAGAACGAAACTCATGAAAGTTAAAGTCGGGATTTGCTATAGTATAGAGGCCAAATTCCGGATCGCTCAGCTGATAGCTGCCATCAGGCAAAATTGTATTATTATAAAGCTGGAACCTGTTTTCGTAAGCATCAGCTTTAGCATCCGTTATATATTTAAGCTTTGAATAGGCACCTTTTGATATGAAAGGACTTCCATAATACTGAATGGAAAACTCGGGAGTCAGGTTTAAATCTGCCCTGAAAGTCAATCCCAGAGTTTTCTGATCAATTTTACCCAGGATATACCTGCTCCCTGTATCGAAAGTCCTGGTATCCACATATTGAAGATTATCGCGATTGCCGGAATAATTTACAGCCAGGCTAAGTTTCAGCCTGCTGAAAGGACGTACTACTATCCTTGGCTGGATCTCATAATTGGCAGATGAATTATTACCCGATTTCTCATAACTGTATTCCACAAAGGCGATCACCTTTTTAGCCTGGTCAGTTGACAGGCTTCCAAAAGTAGTAACATTATACGGCATTTTCATATCGTAGCCGCCACGTAATATTCTGGTATCGAGGCTCTGTGAATGGAAGATGAGGTTTGCGGAAAGGTTCCACTGGTTCTTAAATATGGAATTGAAAGCCAGGTGACCGCCTGAACCCAGATAACTGCCGCTGAAGTTCCACGAATTAAACTGCTCCAGGGTAATATCGTAACTATTGAACATAGAAACTGGTTGTGTGATCAGATATGACACCTCGTTATTCTGGGTTATGTCATCAGAATAGTTCATATAGCCCAGGTCATTAAGTTCAAGGCCCGGAGAAAGCAATGTTGCTCCTGTTGAGTACTTCCAGAATCCCTTTGACCCCTTACCAACAATAAATCTGGCACCATAACCACTGAGACTGGTAGCTGTGGTATCATAATCCACATAACTGGCGCCGGGTCGTTGGAAATACCTTGCCGATGACTGTTCAAGAGTTGTGATTGCCTGTTTACTGCCATCAATGTAGCTTCCAAGCAGTCGGGCATCGATATAAAATTCCTTGTCTTTAAAGTGTGTAAGCAGATCAAGTCCTCCGGTATATGCATTTTTACTGAGCGACTCGAGGTTAGCATTGTCAATTACCCTGTTAGTGGAAGTGACCATACCACCAATAACTGTATTGCCGGCATTATAACCTTTCTGTATACGTCCGACAGTATAGCTGGTAAGCGGCTCAACTTTAACATCTGTCCTGTTACCATACTGATCGCTCAGCTGTGCAAATTCATTTGCTGTCACACTCTGAATCAGTCCTACAGAAAGTCCCTTAGAGGTAGTCCCGCTGAATTTAACTGCACTTATTATAGCTGTTTTATCGGGTGACTTAACAAACATATTGTCGGCTGGCGATACTGGTCTGGAAGGAGAATGGCCTATCCGTCGTGAATAAAAAAGGCTTGTATTATCGAATTTATAATCGAAAATTGTCAGCCCCTCAAGAAAGAATGGCCTCTTTTCCTCATAAAAGGTTTCGAAGGCAGTCAGGTTCATAACAGAAGGGTCCGATTCAACCTGCCCGAAATCGGGATTTACAGTGAGGTCGACAGTGAAGTTTGTGGATATACCTATTTTGGCATCGAGGCCTATATTGCCTCCCCAAACCCTGCCCTTGTTTGCAAATGGGTTATCCGGCTCTTTTTTTGATGTTTTCAGGTCGCCAAGAGCATATGGCATTATCTCCAGCCGCTTTGACTTTTTTAATCCTTTTATACCCCGCATCTCGCCAAAATTATACAAAATGCCAGGGCCTGTTTTACTTTGAATCTCCCAGTCGCTCTCTTCCTGAAGTCGTGATATCCACCTCCATACGTGGAGACCCCAGACTTGTTCATCTTTGCTGCTATATCGCAACTGACTCAACGGAATCTCGTATTCAGCCACCCATGCCGAATCTTCCATTCCTGTTTTTCCCTTCCATACCGGATTCCAGTTTAAATCCCAGTTATTAGGGTTGAACAAAACAAGATCAATCTTTTGTCCCCATGAAGTAATGGTGAACTCAAAACCTGTCCGGTAATCGCGATAGCTGTCGAAATTAACTCCCATCATTTCTCCGGCAAACTCATCTCTTACACCTGCCTGTCTGAGAATTTTTTCCGGTTCCCCATCATAAGCACGCATTGCTACATAAAGGTTCTTATCGTCATACTGAATATTAAATTCGGTTGGATAAGTAGGTTTTGCACCTTCCTTCGGAAGCCATTGGTGGAAGTTTGATGCCCATGTACCCTTCTTCCAGCATTCATCATCGAGTTTTCCGTCAATAACCGGTTTTGGAGTAACCAAACGTGAAGTGGTATATACTGGTTGTTTTGATTTCTGGACAGATACCGTATCAGGATTAATATAAATTTTAAATTCAGTAGCAGATGAAAAAACATCAGCCTGTATAAAAAATAGTATAAAAAAAACAAATAAAAAGTATAGGTCAGGTTTAAACCTTTTCATAAGAAGCTAAGTATCTTTTAAGGTTAGTATTGTTCCTCAAAAATAAAAGAATTAGTAAGATATAAAAATGTTTTAAAGTATACCATTTCAAAATAAATAGGGACGAGTTGTGACTCGTCCCTATGCAATAAATATATTGTCCCTTCTCAAATTAAACTTTAATCGGGAAGGTGTTATTTTTTAACGGGAGCAATATCCAGAATATTAAACGAATCGGGTTTGAGCGTCCGTCTGGGCCGGGGGTTATCGGCGGTGGCCGCAGGTGCAGGATTAAATTCAGCCGTGGGAGTATAAATATGATGCGTTTGTGTATCAACTGCTAAAGTCCTGGCTCCCGGTGCAGTTTTTATAGTTTCAAGAACCTTGAAACTATCTTTACTTATTTCCTGTACAACAGTCATGGTTCCTTCCCCATTTGAACTATAAGCTCTTTTCAGAATAGGATCAAACTTTACTCCATCACACCCTTCGCCGATTGGTAAATTGGTAACAACATGACCATCGATGGCGTCGACAACTACCATGAGTTTATTACTGCAAACGGCAAAGAGCCGGTGGGTCTCATTATCAAGTGTCAGTCCGCTTGCTTCTTCACCAGGCGCTATCGGCCACGAGCGCATAACTTTCATCGTTTTAACATCTATAACTGAGATCAGGCTTTTGTCCTCAATATTTACAAATATTGCACCATTATCATCTGTTACGGGAAATTCTGGCTTACCTTCAAGAGCTATCGTACCGATAACTTCATTTGTAGTCGCATCCAAAACAGTTGCATTGGATGTTCTCCCATTAAATACAAAAACCTTTTTTGAGAACTGGTCGTAAATTATTGCATCAGGGTTCTCCCCGGTTATCTTAACATCTGTTATTAAGGCAAGTGTTTTCAGATTCACAACCTTTACCGAAGCATTTCTTCCTACACTTATAAACGCTTTATTCAGATCTGTCGCAATTGCGATTCCATGTACTCCGGGTGTCTCATCAATAGTCCCGGCCAGTTGAGCGGATTTAAGATCCACTACCTGCACTACCGTACCATGCGAGACAAAAAGCCGTCCTCCTGTCTCATCAACGGAAAGATAATCCCATCCTCCGTCACCAGGCAAATGGATTTTATTTACTATGCTGTAATCAGAATTTGCTTTTTGTCCATAAAGGTTTGATCCAAGAAGCAGGATGGTAATACACCCAACAGAAACCAATGATCTTTTCATTTTTAACAATATAAGTTTTAAGATGAAGATAACTCAATAATGACATCCGGATGATCAAAATTATTCCACGGAATGAAAAGTTATCCGGATTCCCATTTACTTTATCAATTAATAAATGTCGTAATAAGTAACAGACAACTGCTCAAAAAGTTCCAAAAACTCCTATTACAACCAGAATAAAAATGATCAGGATTGTAAGACCTGAAACTGCAATTGGAAACCATACCGGAGCAATCCAGGGTTTGGGAATGAGGAAAAGAACATCAATAGTTGAAAGCTTTGGCGGCCATTTTATCAGAATGTAAAGAGATAAATAATAAAACAGGTCCCAGAATGCAAAAGTCCAGAGGAAATATATGCCTTTTTCAATCCATGATCCTCCGGTTAGATATGCGATTACAATGAGCATAATAATTGTTGCAGCCTCCCTTGTCATCTCAATTTTTAAAAACCTCTCAGGGAACTTCCCAACCGACTCTTTATTAGATTCCGAATCGGGCATTCCCAGCGCTTTCCTGAGGTATACGACGACAACACCCTCAAGATGCGCCATCGCAATTCCAAATATTGCCAGCATTACAAGTTTTATAATCATAGTTTTAATTTTTTATATGACTATCGGGAATCAAGCATATAGGATCATAAATCACTTGAAAATCAATTTATTTACCCCAGCCCCAAGGGGTGTAAATTGATTTTCTTCGCTCCCCGTGGGGTCGGGGTAAACGAAGAAAATCAATGAATTCATATGGCTGATTCCCGATACTCATTATTATTTTTTCAATTACCTGTATTTCAATACAAAATTACTCACCTCTTCACAAAAGAATTTTTTATCCTGTAAGATCATATTATGCCCGCTCTGAAGAGAAATTGCTATTTTTTTTTCACTTGAATTAATATGAGTATAAAAATCTTCACCTAATGCGAGCGGACAGGTAAAATCATACTTCCCCCAGAGAACCAGAACCGGTACAGTCACTATGCCAAGAGAGGAAGAGAACTGTTTAACAGCCAGCTCTTTATTGAAGTTTGAATCTTCCGAAAAGAGTAAATTACTTAGGATCGCCGTCAGCGGATACTTATCTGTAATTGTATACTTCAACACCTGAGTAACCATATTTATATGGTTAATACTGTCGACATAGTTTTCTGCTTCAGTTGCATAATTTTCAAGTTGCATAGATTCTTCCAGACTGAAATTGCCCTTATGACTTTTACAATAACTTATTATAGGCATCCAATTGTTTATATTTCTTTTTTGTGAAACCTGATAATTACCCTCTGTGAGTAATGCCTGCCGTGTAAGCGTATCGTTTAAAGGATAATTATGACTCCCATCAACATTTATAAGTCCTGTAATCATACTCTGATAGCCCGGCCTGGTAATAAAATCAGCTGCAATAAGTCCCCCGAAACTATGGCCCAGCAAAAACAAACTCATATCCTGTCCATAACGGTACTTGAGGACCTCAATCACTTTTTTAAGATCCTCAACCATCTGATCGAGATGCAGGTCGTCACCATTATTGGTTCCCTGCGATGCTCCGGCATTTCTTTGATCCCAATAAACCATAGCGAATTTATCTCCCAGATTCTGGCTGATATATTTTGTATCATAGAAATAGGAACTCACTCCGGGACCCCCATGAATTACAAGTATGAAAGTATTACTCATAGTATTTCCCTTGACCAGTACCCGCATAGATGCGTCGGCATTTTCAACATAAAATATATCGGATGCATTTTCAGAGATTGAAATTTTCTCTTTCTGGCATCCCTGGGATAATATTATAATGCATAGGAAAAGTACTTTTCTCATTTTAATTTCAATATGGTAACAATTTACTTATCCGGCATATTTTTCGATCTCACCGGTGCATATCGGATTCCCAGCTCGAGCACAGGGCGAAAGTAAACCGTACTGTTATACGGGAACATTGAGATTATATTCAACTTTGCAAGTGCTGAAAGAGGCAATTGCTTTTTCATTGAAAAATCATAACCTAAGCCACCACCTGCTGTAATTAATGCGTAATAATATCCTGCCAATTTAACTATTGATATATTTCCCTGATCATCAACTTTGTAAGTTGTACCCCCAACAAATGTTCTGCTAAGACCGGGACCCATAGAAAACTCCGAAATTAATCCGGTATACCGTGTCCTTCGCATTACCCACTCAGCAGTAAGGTACAGGTTATCGTGAAAACCGGCGTGGTGATACCAGTTTAAGTTTCCGGAAATAAATCTGTCTCTTGAAATCCGCTTTATAAGTATTTGATTTTTTAGCACACTCAGAGTTACATGATTAATCGGGTATTCGACACCTATGCTTATTCCGGGATAAATAAGTGAACTTACATAGGTAAGTTTTAGATTCATGTGGTTCGCCGACGAATCAATAATTGAGTCACTTTGTGCATAACAGAAGGAGCTACAAAACAGGGAGAGTATATAAAATGCGGTTTTCAGCATATTAATCAGACATTAATTTAACTGATCCTAAAACATCAACAATAATTATTCATAATTCCCATCAAAGTGATCCAGATCTTTGTGTTACTTTGCGTTTTACTTTGTGTTAAAGTTAAGGGATTTCAATTTGTTATGATTAAAACATTATTATTTATTGGTACGGGTGGATTCCTCGGTAGTATTTCCAGGTTCCTGGCTTCCCGTTTTATGCAAAACAATTTTCCGTCAGCTTTCCCTTTTGGAACTCTCTTAGTAAATGTCACCGGCTGTCTGTTAATAGGTTTTATCTATGGGATCTCTGAAAGAAGTACTCTTTTAACACCCGGTTGGAAGATGTTTCTTACTGTAGGATTTTGTGGAGGATTCACTACATTCTCAACATTTGCAAATGAAAATCTTGCTCTCCTCAGGGATGGTGACTTCTTTCACTTTACGATATATACCTCACTCAGCCTCTTTCTTGGCATTGCTGCAACCTTTTTTGGAGTTTTAGTAACAAAAATCTAAGTCTTTACAACCTTATAATAAAGCAAAACTGAACCCTTTCAATATCTCATATTAATAAACATGATGACAGCCTGGTAACCAAAATAAATTCCAATGAAGCACAGGAATACACCCAGGCTTTTAACAAACCCGGAAATTATCTTAATATTTATTCGTTTCCGGTGCCTGACAATCATTCGGGCAAGAATGTAGAACCATACAATGCTGCCTGCTGCTATGAAAAAAGCATAAAAAAGACTTATGGTAAGATGAAAGGATGGAGGAAAAACTGTTTGATCAACTCTACGGTCCTTAATCTTAAGAAGCTGAAAATCATCAAGCTTTTTAATTGCTGAATCGTGCTTGCTTTCAATTTTTTTCCCTTCGATTTTACTGATTACCTTTGCATTCTCATCGACTTTTAGCGCCAGTCCCCCCGTGTGAAATCCAAGGGCGGCAATAAAAGAAATCACTAATAAAGATGACGTTAACCATCCTATGAATAGAGTAGGATTCAGAAAGTTAATCATGAAACCAGTATAAAAGGCTCCTCTTTCTTTCTTCTTTAGTTTTCCCGAAAGATGAATTTTATCTTCAAGATGCTCCATATCGATCCTTGTCATGAAGATCTTATACCCCAGGAAAACAAGTAGTAATGAGCCAAATGAAAAAATATATGGTATGATTGGTTTGTAAAAAGTATAAAGTCTGGTAAGTCCAAAAACTGCAATAAAAACATAAATAAAATCAGCAAAAGAGGCACCTATGTTGAAAAGGTTACAGTACCGTTGCCTGCCTTTCAGTGCATTGGACGTGATCATTATACTGACAGGGCCTGCGATTGGCATAGAAAAGATAAATCCTGTCAGAAAACCGGCGATCGACATTGTTATAATACTCTCAATCATTCGGTAATTAGTATTATTTATTTAAATGGGTTGAAACAAGTTCTTCAGCTGCCGATAAATCTTCTGCTGTGTCAATTTCCATGCAAAAATATTCAGTAGTATCAACAATATAAAGATCATTCTCAGTGAGTTCCTGGAATGCTGATTCGTAAAACTGATTTACTTTCTTTTCATCCAGCACCTTCCTGTCAAGTATAAAATAAAGTTCTGTAAGTGCTTCTTTCCCAAATATTTCTATCCCAATTGACTCGCCAGCTGCCTCAGAGGGATTTATTTCTTTGCTTATCCCGGTTACACGACCCTTCTCATCAGCCTTAACTTTTATCTCTTCTTCATGTACATCATGCCGTTTAAGGGCAAGACAATTTCTAAATCCTGAGTTTTGAAGTTTAGTGAGGATTCTTTTATCAAAAACAATATCACTGTCCATCATCATCATATCATCTCCAAGGACAGAATCCTTTGCCAGCCATAATGAATATATATTGTTGGTAGATTCATAATACTTGTTATGGACAAAGGTAACCTTCAATTTTGGGAATCGTTCAAGGAGGAACTCTCTGATCTTATTCTCAAGATAACCTGTAACAATAATTACTTCTGAATTCCCGGTCGCAAGAAGATTTTCAATTGTCATTTCAAGGATGCTTTTCCCTCCTGCTTTCAAAAGACATTTAGGGATATGATCAGTAAGAGGCTTTAACCTCGAACCGGCTCCTGCTGCAAGAATAACAGTTTTCATTTCTTCAAAGTTTCAAAAGATTTATCAATCTGAAATTGAATAAACCACAATAATACGGCAAGTATATTAAATCCGCCTATAACAATCCAGAAAAAAATGTCAAACCGGCAAAAAAAAGAACAAAGTATCAAGACCGTTATTTTGGCAGAGGGACCCATTAATACCCAGAATCTGATTATAATCCTGTTCTTTCTGAAATACTCTTCAGATGTGGTATTGATGAACCTGGCTCTCTTTTTCCTTGCAGTAAGATTTTCCTGAATTTTTGAGTAAGTAAGATAAATATAAACTACTGTCCGATAGAACCCTTTCCCTTTTTGATTTTTAATCCTTTCATACTCATTTTTATATTCTTCAAGCTCTACAGCATAAGTATCTTTGCGTTTTAATACAATAT
The DNA here is from genome assembly GCA_002319885.1 of Bacteroidales bacterium UBA1797. GTDB lineage: Bacteria > Bacteroidota > Bacteroidia > Bacteroidales > VadinHA17 > LD21. The sequence goes on along the minus strand of DCFT01000116.1, from coordinate 30,158 downwards.
CAAGGAAACGTGTTCTGAAATAATCCACTAAGGATTCCTGAATTATGATGCTTATTCCCGCCATAGCAACAATCAGTACCATAAAAGGTGGTTGTCCGGGGTTGCTGGAATAGCCAACTGCTATTCCGACATAAATAGCAATTGCAGCAATATAATCGGCTATTCCGTCGAGAAGCCTTCCAAACGAAGTGCCATTTTTTTTAATCCTGGCCAATTGACCATCACTGCAATCAAGAACATTAAAAAGCAGGTAGAATAATGCGCCAATAATACAACCGGGATAGGAACCGAATGAATAGAAAAAGCCCCCTGATATCCCCATTATCATTGCTGCCAATGTCAGATGGTCAGGTTTGATTTTTGTTTTGTAAACGGATATTACCAGAAGAAAAGCGAGGGGTCTGTAGAAAATGATATCGATAACTTCCTCAACCTCTGCCATTTTCAAAGAGTTTTTATACTCTCTGAACCAGTTCATGGTTTAATTTTTTACACATAAAAGTTCGTATCATTTCTAACAGCAAGCAATTCTGAAGATGTGTTCCTAGAGTAATCCTGATATGTCTGTCCAATCCTTCTTCATTCATGAATTTGACTATCATTTTTCTCTCAGTAAGATATTCTTTTAACGTGTCTTTTATTTCGACAGGAATTTTAACCAGGATAAAATTTGCATATGATCTGTAAGCTGTGAAACCGGGCCACTGATTCAGCTCATTATATAACATTTCCATATCTGCAGCCATTTTCAGCCCAATTGAATTATAATAATCGGGCGAATCAAGAGCTGCAATAGCAATTTTTTCTGACAAACGGTTAAAACCCAGATATCTGGCACCTAAAATTGAAATCTTGTCGTGATTATCACCCAGAAATGCAAAACCCGTTCTGATACCTGCCAAGGCATAATATTTTGAAAAAGTCCTTAAAATTATAAGATTCGGATACCGGTTAACCAACCCCACCGGATCGGTCCTGAATGCCACATCAAACAATAAATATGCCTCATCGAGAACAACGATAGTGTCTTTCATATTTTCAAGAACAAAATTCAATTGTTCTATTTCCAGCCGGTTCCCGGTCGGATTGTTTGGCGAGCTTATAAGAACCAGCTTAGGCTTTTGCTCATTATATATCTTTATAAGGCCTTCAACATCATATGAGAAAGAATCCATACCTTCTACAATAGGATATTGTATACTTATGCCCTCAACATCATCGGCAATTTTTTTATAGTACCACCACGAATATGAAGGGATCAATATCTTTTCACCCTTGGTAATATAACATTGAACAACTTGTTTCAAGATGTCCTCACTTCCATAGCCAAGCAGTATTTTCTTCTCTTCAGTACCAAAGTCAAGAGCTAATCGTTCCGATAATGCACTTTTAATTCCCCTGCTGAAATCACGGGAATAGATGTTAAGAGTATCACCATTCGATTTCTGCAACGCTTCATAACATGCCGGAGCAGGGCCATATAGATTTTCGTTCCTGTCAAGGAAGATCAAATCATTTTTATCAATAGTAACCATAAGTTATAGTTTTATTGATTCTGTTTATCTCTCGAACAAATATGGAAAAAAGTCGATAATAATAAAAATTAATTAGCTTAATTTTTACAAGTTAGGTAATTTCCCGTAAATGAATGAAATTATAAATCAACCCGGAGATTCAAAAAAGGAATGTAACTCCTTCCCATTTTAAAAATAGAGGCGTTAAGCTGAAACAAAAATTGTTTGGAAGAATTTATTCTGATAACTGAAATTGCATTAATTTTTCACTGTTGAAATGTGCTTTTTGAACTGTAAGGCTAAGTTAACCAGTCCGATCATGACAGGAACTTCAACTAGCGGACCTATTACTGCTGAAAGTGCTTCACCCGAATTTATCCCAAATACAGATATTGCAACTGCAATTGCCAGCTCAAAATTATTGCTGGCTGCTGTAAATGAAAGTGTTGCGGATTGTTCATAAGTAGCTCCTGCTTTTCTCCCCATATAGAAGGAAAAAAGGAACATAACCAGGAAGTAGATTATTAGCGGGATAGAAATCAAAATCACATCCAGAGGCAGTCTGACAATATATTCGCCTTTTAATGAAAACATTACAATTATCGTAAATAATAATGCAATAAGCGTGATTGGACTGATTTTAGGAACAAACTTCGTATGATACCACTCTTTACTCTTTACCCTGATGAAAATAAAGCGGGTAAGAAAACCTGAAATAAATGGTATTCCAAGATAAATAAAGACACTCGTGGCTATCTGTCCGATAGTTATTTTTTCTACAACAGAGTTTGTCGGAACTCCAAACCAGCCAGGTAATATGGCAATAAAGATCCATGCAAACACTGAAAAAAACAGTACCTGGAAGATTGAATTAAAAGCAACTAATCCGGCACAATATTCCGTGTCGCCTTTTGCCAGATCGTTCCATACAATTACCATAGCAATGCACCTCGCTAAGCCTATCATAATAATACCGTACATATATGGCAGGTTTGAATTGTCTTTTCCAGGAAATAATTTAAAGAATGCAATTGCAAGAGTAAACATGAGAAGTGGTCCGATTATCCAGTTCTGAACTAGTGACAGGCCCAGAATCCTGAAGTTTCTGAAAACACCTCCCAATTCTTCATATTTTACTTTTGCAAGAGGTGGATACATCATCAGAATTAAACCAACAGCAATAGGAATATTCGTTGTGCTTTCGGGAGAACTCTTTAACGAATCCCAGAATGCAGCAATTGACGGGAAGAAGTAACCTGAAAATACTCCGATAAACATTGCCAGGAAAATCCATAATGTGAGGTATCTGTCGAGAAATTTAAGTTTGGGTTTCATCTTAGGATGCTAATGAATTAGTCTAATAGAATTTTTACAGTGTATCCAGCATATACTTTGTCGCTGAAAATCCCTGAACCTTGTTCTCCAAAATTTTTTCATCTTCGGAGTTTATAATTTTTTCTTCAGTTCCGATTCAAATAATCCATAAAATTCATCCCTGATTTCATTCCTTACATCATAAAAGGCATTCATAATTTCGGTATATGACCCTTTTATTTTTGATGGATCTTCAAATCCCATATGAAGCCGATTCCTTACTTTGCCGGGGAAGACGGGACATGTTTCATTGGCATCATCACAAACTGTAATAACATAATCCCAGGATTCATTAAGATATTGATCGACATTTTTAGGCTTATTTTTACTTATATCAATTCCTTCCTCTTTCATCACCTTAACTGCAGTGGGATTTATCCGTCCGGCCGGTTCAGTTCCTGCTGAAAAGACCTGCATCCTTTTATCGAATGACTGCAAAAATCCCTGAGCCATCTGGCTCCGGCAACTGTTGCCTGTACATAGTATCAATATTTTCATATCAGCTAGTTTTGAGTTTAACATTCAGTAAGTTTGCAAACAGGTATTGAAAAGGGCAATAAATTTGTTAGTTTCAAATTTGTCCTTTTTCGCTATTTACATTCATTGATCATATCGGTATCTATATCACTTAAAAACTTTTCAGACAGTTTTTTTAACTCTTGTACTTTAATTCCATCAAGACAATAGCATGTTTTAACCCCTTCTGTTGTACCCTGGATCAGACCAGCGTTCCTTAGTTCCTGCAGATGCTGATTCACTGTAGTCCTGCCAAGTGGGATCTCGTCAGCCAGATCACCTGTAAAACACGTTTTTGTTTCGGCCAGGAATTTCAGGATAGCCAGACGGGCCGGGTGCGCCAATGCTTTAAACATTATTGAGCAATCCTGCAGATCCTTACTGAAAAGCTCTTTTTTATTGAATGCCATGATAATTAAATTTGACGTAAATATACGTTATATTTATATACGACGTATAAATACGTTATTTATTTTTATATTCTCAGAGTTCAGTTGGTGAAACAGGCAAAAACCAGTAATGTACACAGAATTATCTTTTATTCTGTTTTTCGCAGGGGCACGGAATAGGTTTGTGGTTTTTGAATTTATGCTGCGAAGCGCAGCCGGCTGATAAAAACAGAATAATTAACACCGATATCAAAAAATTAATCCCTCTTGATATATATCTTTCCTTAAGGGGGTATCCAATTAGTGACATACAGCTTACTTTTTAGGATTCAGCATCAAATATAAAATATTATGACTGATAATTTAACGTGAAAGTTCACTTTTAATTATCTCTTGTCAGATTATTGCGATTCTAACCTGACTGATTCACAAACTTAGTGAATCTATGTATAATCCTTCGAGTACCTTAGTGGTTAAGGATTCTTTACCACAAAGTATCTCTAAGGAAAACACGAAGTAACACAAAGGTATACAATGAATTAATAATATTTATGAAAAGGAAGGGCTAGTAGAAAATTTAAAAAGAGAGGCCGCCTCAATTATTTTTTTGAAACGGTCTCAATATATTTGATTAGTAACACTTACTTTGAAGCACAATCTATACACACCTTTTTATCACCTTTTATTCTGCCATATTCCATAACAGTCATCTCTCCACATTCTTCGCATACAAAACTATCAAAACTATCCTTTTTAGGTTCAAGTTTGTATTCGAAAACAGGGGAAATATTCAGGAGTTTCTCATCAGGAGCATTCATGACACCTGTTACAAGTGGATCAACTATTTCTGCCGGAACAGTGCTTGCAGGTTTTCCAAGCATACGATAATCAGTAAAAAATGCTGTTTTTTTGTTGTTAAGCATTGCTTCCACCTTAGGAGTTACTCTTACTGCCCTGTTGGTGGCTCTGTCAACAACAGTTACCGCCCACTTTCCTTTATGTGTTTTCTTAAGGTTTCCCTTACCAAATGTAGTTCCCATTATAACCTGCAGCCCATCACCATAACAGGTGGCGCAATGGTCATCGCCTAAGTCGACAAAAGCAACTATCTGTCCGTCTTTTGCACGTTCGATTCCGAGTTTATTCATTGCGGCAGCACCTACACGTAAACCCATTGGCATGGCAGGACACTTATGTCCATGAAATTTTTGCCCGAATTCGAGCCAATCTTTTGGATCAATCATAATTTTAAATTTTAAAGTGAATATTATAAGAATTTATTTTATTAAGACATCAATAATCAATTTCGCTGCTATCATCAGCAATACAATCGCATATATAATCTTGACCTGCTTTGATTTAGCTTTGGAAGACATATATCGTGCCCCAAGTTGAGAACCGATTATTACAGAGACAACTAAAATTATAGTAAGTGTCCAGTTCATGTGTCCTTGTGCCATATGTCCAAAATAGCCTGAGAAAGAAGAGAATGTGACTACAAAAGCTGTAGTTGCAGCAGCTTCTTTTGTTTTATATCCCATCCACATCAGAATCGGAGCAATAATAAAACCGCCTCCAATACCTAACATACCTCCGACAAAACCAGCGAAAATCCCGACAAAAAGACCAATAATAGCTCGTCTTTTAAATGACATCATGGATTCGGGTTCAGCATCTCCTGAGACCATTAAAGTACGGATTGCGGCGATTATTACCATAACGGCAAAGAATATCTTCAGTGTGCCAACAGGAACAAATTGGGTAACATACGAGCCAGCAGGAGCAGCAATCAGGGCTGCTGCAGCCATTACGGCACCGCCTTTCCAGTCAATGAGTTTTTTACGGGCAAAGGGAATTAGTGCAAGTAAAGTATTCAGACCATTAAGTAATAATCCGAGTGGGATAGCAACATCCTTCATATCGTAACCAAACCAATTAATAACCGGCACATAAACCGTTCCTCCACCAAGTCCAAGCATTGCAAAGATGAAGGAAGCGACAGTAATAATGAGAAATACAAGAATGTATGCCATAATTGTTAATTATTTAATTTCTAAAATGTAAAAAGCACCTGGAAAGAAAACCAATCTGCTTTCCTGGCAGGTTTATTGTTTATAGGAATTAAATCTCCAGGCGTAAAATACCCGAATACCCCTGTCAGTTGCCAGTGTTTCGTTACCTTGTAACTGATGAAGGCATCGAGTTCATCACCAAGATGATTCTCACCAGATTCCAATTTCATTGTATTCAACAGCGTTACATCGTCAGGAACAGGAATGTAAAAACGGTTGTATTTCAACTCGACCCACAAATCTTTTACAGGTAACAATTCAAGGACAATTTCCCTGTCATCAAGGTTTGACCAGGTAGCAATATTCATACGCCCATAGTACATGTCACTAGCTCCGTAAGCAGGTTCGAAAGTGTGAATTTCAGCATCAGTTTTCTTACCCCCTGAAGCATAACTTTCCCTGACGCTGATAATGGGTTTTGACGGGATATTACGGAATTGATAACCGACCTTGGCAAACCACCCATAAGCATTAATAGTTTTAATGCCCTCGATGCCGAATTCTTTAACTGCTGTCAGATCAAAAATAAAATGATGAAAATCGTTATTGAAAATTCTTATCCCGGTCCAATTCCTGCTAAATTCAAGAGTATTAATGTAATCTGCAGATCCTTCTGTTTTTAGTGCATAAAATGGTTCAATGTTCATCACCCTGGGTATATCAAGATGCGCGTATATTCCTCCGCCCCAAAACTCGGTGTAGGTAAATGGAACCGAAATCTTTTCAGGATCGTGAATTTTGGTTCCTCCTGCAAAGACATCAACAAAATTTTCTCCCCTTTTATACGAAACTTTCAAAGCATCCCACGTCCAACGCCCTGTGTTTCCCCTTTCGCCCGGACCAAAAATTCTTGTATCTCCATAAAATATTTTTTGTCTGCCAAGCTTAACAGATAAATCTTTCATTACCTGATTATATTGAACATACGCATCATAAATCTCAAAATATTCTTCATTCGGATTCATAGTATAATAGGGTGTCGGAGAGCCTGCTTTATGAATCCTGAAGAGATCAGGATATTTGCTGTTGCGAAGAGACCAACCAAAAGCACGCGAATCCTGCAAATGAAATCCAATCGTTAATTTTTCCGACGGCTTTAATGACAGACCTGTAATAACCCTTTGATAAAGGGTTTTGTCATTGAGTTTTCCAATAGCTGAGGGACTGTCATCACCATAGTTTTTGGCATTCATTCCATTCCATAACTCGAAACGGTAACGCACTGACAAATCAAATTTAATTTTGCTGCTGTCTGATTGGGCGTTGACAATTGTCAGGCTAATGAGTAGAATAATTATGGAAACTGCTTTCTTCATGATTTATAAGTAAGTACTTACATTGCAATAGTTGAAAAAAATTACTTCTTAAGAATTTTAAGCATCAGCTGCATTAGCTTATCACAATAATTATCAGTCTGAAACTCACCCCCACTGAGAATCAATTCAATGTTTAAAGAAACAGGAATACCCATATATAGCATTGCAAGGTTTTCAACCGGAATCTTATCATCCCAGGTTCCGGCAGTTATTCCATCAAAAATAATTTTGCTTACAAGATTTTTCTGACTGTTGAAGATCTGCTGAAGCTGGATTTTCAGAGCGGCATCATTATTGTGAGAGGCTTCAGAAAATACCAGCATCGTAATACCCTTATTAGCAGTAAGATATTCAATAGTTGTGCAAATAAATTTTTTCAAACGGGTTTCCGGGTCTTCATCAGAAATGGAAACCTTTCGAAGCTGTCCGATAAAGTCATTCTGGACATCATTGATAATGGAAAGGATGATATCCTGTTTTGTTGCGAAATGCCGAAATATAGAACCCTCACTCATTCCGATTCTTTTTGCCAGGTTATGAGTTGAGAGATTTTTCAAACCATCCGTGTAGATTATATCCAGGACAGCCTGTTTTATCTCCTCTTGTCTGATGTCAGTTGTTTTGCGTGTCATTCTTGCATGTAAGTAATCACTTACAAAAGTAAATACTTCTTTTTAATTATCAAATCTTTTACATGTTATTTTAATTAAAGAGGAGAATATTTATTATAAACCTGCTTTTCAGGGTTTTATCTTTTCAAACAATCCGATCAATTTAGTCCTGTAAATCTCAGTGATCTGTACTTCATGCTCTCCTATTGGCTTTACAGGAATTAAATCCGCTACTTCTGCAGGAGAAAGACCTGATTTAAACATCAGCTTTAATGATGCAATAAGAGTGTCATTTATAGAATCGTTACTTTCTTTTTCTGTCAGACCTATCTTCAGTCCTATATCTGAAAGCTCTTTCCATTGAAACCAGAAATAAGTGGGGAGCATAGCTGAAAGTATAGCATAGCTCTCAAGCTTTTCTTCAGAGACCTCAAAAGTATTACCCAAAAGCTTAAGTATTTCGAGAATCTTTTTCTTTTCATTTCTGGCAAAATCAGTTGAGAAACATACAGGATTGTAACCTTCATTTATGAATGAAGTAGCATTAGGAATTAACCTGGCAATGTTTTTAGCCTGGTTTAGTTTTGATGATAATTTTGCGATAGTGATTTTAGGTGCAAGCGATATCACTATGCTCTCGCTGTCAATGCTTCCTTTAAATAGTTCCAGTGTATCCATTACAACAGGTGGATGCAGGGAAATAAAAACTAAATCCTGAGATGCCGCTACGGAATCAGTATCAATCTGAATATCAGGGAATGACTTTTTCAGATTATCTGTCACATCTTTGTTTGTGTCAGCAACAACAATATTGCCGAATGGGGTTTTCTTATTTTTAAAACCCTGCAGAAGAATTCTTGTCACTCTTCCTCCTCCGATAAAACCAACTGATTGTTTCATAATATTGATTTAATTTAATTTGACACCTTTCATTTTCAAGATCTTTACCAACTCTTCCTCAGGGAAGTATCCTACATGCCTGTAATATTCCTTACCGGTCTGGTCAAGAAATACCTGAGTGGGTATTGATTCAATGCCATATTTTACACCAAATGGTTTGCCTGCCTCAGTCCAAACATCATGGAATTCGATTTTTACCTCATTGCCAAATTTGGTTTCAATTGATTTCATTACAGTTTGCATTCGTTGGCATGGGATGCATCTGACAGATCCTAATTCGACAAAAGTCACTTTGTAATTTATCTCAGAATTCTTTGCATCAGTTGAAACCCGGGTCTGAGTTATATCCGTTCCCTTCATGCTTGTTTTATGACCGCATGCGGATACGAAAAAAGCAGTAATGATTAAGAAAATTACAAAAAAGGTTTTAAACGAGTACTTACTTTTAATTTTCATCTTAAGTGCTTTAAAAAATCATATTGAATAAATATCCTACAATCATAATACCGATCCCTACAACTCCAATAAATGTGAAAATCAGCGGGAGTTTCAATACTTTGCGCAGGATTACCATTTCGGGCAGTGACAAACCAATCACCGACATCATAAATGCCAGAGAGGTTCCTAGAGAGGCTCCTTTTTCAATAAGTACCGACACAATCGGCACAATACCTGCCGCATTTGAATAGAGAGGAATACCAATTAAGATTGATAGCGGGACTGAATACCATGCAGATTTACCCATGAGTGCAGCCATAAAATCTTCAGGAACGTAACCATGGGCTCCCGCTCCGACTGCGATACCTAAAGCCACATAAATCCATACTTTACCTACTATTTCCTTTATTGCATCATAACCCAGGCTGATTCTGGTCCCAAATGCAATTTTCTCATCTTCCTCACCATTATTTCCAAGGTGTGTCTCATATACCCAGGGTTCCACCCATTTTTCGAGTTTCAGCAAACCAATTACCCAGCCGGCAATAATTGCTATTACCAGTCCAGTTACCACATATATTGTGGCTACCTTCCATCCGAAAAGTCCATAAAGAAGAATTACAGCTACCTCATTGATCATTGGAGAAGCAATGAGGAAAGAAAATGTTACTCCAAGCGGAACGCCGGATTCCACAAACCCAAGAAACAGAGGAATAGCTGAACACGAGCAAAATGGAGTTATGATCCCTAATGCTGATGCCATTACATTGCCAGTAAAGGTCTTTTTTCCCTCAAGAGCTTTACGTGTTCGTTCCGGTGTAAAATATGTCCTGATAATTCCTACAAAGAAGATAATGAGTGTAAGAAGCATCATGACCTTTGGGAATTCAAAAACAAAGAAACGTACAGCTTCAGTGAGATGCGCACCTTTTGTCATTCCTAATACCGAATCAATCAACCAGTTCGTAACAGGTTGGAGGAAATGATAAATTAAGTACCAGACAGGTAAAAATACAACAGGTAACCAGATATTTGTTTTATTGTTTTTCATTTAATAAGAGTAAGTATTTCGTCATACTACGAAATAATATTGCAAATTTTTTATAAGTAGATCCTGATTATATAATAAACACCAACAACGATAAAGATTACAGCAACAATTTTTCTGAACCACAATTCAAAAATTTTGATTTTATTGTAAAGGCCACCCAATCCTGATAAGGTATAAGCCAGTACCCAGGCAAATATGATTACAGGGATCCCCGTTGCAACAGCAAATATAACTGGCAGATATAATCCGGAAGTACTTGATATGGTTAAGGGAACGAGCATGCCGAAAAACAATACACCACTGTAGGGGCAAAAAGCAAGAGCAAACACCATCCCCAGCAATGCTGCATCAATATAGCGCCACGACTTTCTCTTTTCCATTTTATCTGAGAGTCTGCCAATCCCGGGGAAATTTATCCTGATGATATCAAGCATAAATATTCCGATTAACAATAATAGCGGTCCAATGATTTTCTCACCGTACTTCTGGAAGATCCCAGAGAATTTAAACTGATCTGCTCCAAGAAAAATAATAAGTGGAATTAATGTATATGTGACTGCTCTTCCAAGTGTGTAAAACAATCCATTGATAAATACTTTGTTGCGATTATCCAGATCTTTGCTTATAAATCCCACAGCTGTTATGTTTGTAGCCAGTGGACAGGGACTGATGGCCGTCATAAGGCCAAGCAACAGGGCTGTAACCCATGGCATGGAACTATTATCAAGCAGATTTGTAAGAAAATCCATTAGTGAAATATTGAATTACCTGATTACTGGTTATCGTTAGTGGTAGTCATTGTCCAGCCAGTAACATTGAACCAGAAACCTTAATTATTTTATCAGAGGATCTATCTTCGATTTCATAACCTCAGTAAATTTCTGAGGCTGGGAAACAGCATAAAGGAAGCCTTCATTAGTAATATTGATCTTCTGATCACCCTTTACTATCAAGAGTGTCTGACTGTTTACACCCAGTTTTTCACCCATTGATTTACCAGTTGCCTCTTCAAGATTTAAAGCGGTAAAACTTATCTTACCTGCTTTTAACTGATCAGCATAGAGCATCTCAATGTTTTTTCTGGCTTCTGCTTCCACTGTTTTGCATGTAACACAACGCATAGTCATATGAAAGTAATAAACCTCAATGTCACTATTATTTGAAGCAGCCTGAACAGGCTTTTCTTTAGTCTGGGCATTAGAGGAAATACCTGCGAGGGTTATCAGAACTAAGCACAAAAAGAATAGTTTTCTCATTGTTTAGGTTTATTATCTTGTTAAAAATTGCAATATTTCATTAGCTGAAGGAATTCGTCCTTTTGAAACGACTTTTTCATTCACGACCAGAGCAGGAGTCGTCATGATGTTGAATTTCATAATTTCAACTATGTCCTCAATCTTCGTGATGTTTGCGTCAATCCCGTTATCTTTTACCACTTTACGCGTAATTTCCTCAAGGGTTTTGCATTTTGAACAACCGGTTCCTAATATTTTTATTTCCATTATACAACTATTTACAATTATCTGTTAAAAAAAGTGACTAGCAGCTCTTTAGCCTCTGACCATCCGGTCTTATTTATACAATATTTAATATAAGGGGGATTTATTTCACCCTGGATCAATCCGGCTTCTTTCAGTTCTTTCAGATGCTGGGAGAGTGTTGATCGTGCAATGGGAAGCTCTTCTGCCATATCACCACTGTAGCAACATTTATCAGCATTCTTCACAAGAAAATCCATTATAAACACCCTTACAGGATGCCCTAAGGCTTTGGAATATTTTGCAACCCTCTCCTGTTTATCTGTGTATACCTTTTCCTTTATCTCCATTTCATTTTGTATTTCGTCTAATTACGAAACAAATATATGAATAATTTATTAATCCAAAAGAAATAAATTATTTTTTATGCCTGATGACCAAAAACTCAGTCAACTGACTTAGAATGATTATATTGAAAACAGAAAATAAAATTACTGAATAAGCCCTTCAGAGCTTCTGAAATTCTTCAATATACTTTTGAATATAGAAATCCTTTTGTTTTGTCTTGTATTGCATTATATACCGGGGATGTTCGAGTGGTACAATTCTGTCGAATAATTTCAGTTCATTATTTAACTGAACCAGAAATTTATGGTTCTTTCCTGTTCCCAGACAAAAACAGGTATCCCGTTCAAAGCCGAATGCCAGCTGGGAGGAAAGGCTTTCAATTATAAAATCCTTTACAGCCTCAGTGAGATATTTACTATCGTAATAATTATAATTTATACTCTTACCCTTGTTACTTAAAGTAGTAAAGCCCAGCGGACAGACTGCGCTTATAAAAAATTTATTATAAAATTTCTCGACACCTCCAAAAGCATCGATCATCTCATAAACAAAAACTGAAGATGTTTCGTAAGTATGCAGGTCGGGAATTTCCAATCCACATTTCTCAGATAGTCTTTTACTGTCGGTAAAAGGAATTCCGGTCACTCCCGCACCAAATCTGCCCGGATTAATTCCCAGGATCAGATACCTGGAATTATTATTGTTATAGAATTTATTATAAAAATGAGAAATAACCGGTATTATCTCAGGGTTTCCACGGTAGGGATTCATAATTGATATCCCTTCAGGTAATGAACCCTTAAATTCCAGTCCTTTCAGGAATCCAATTATCTTCTCTGCAAACATTAATTTTTAATACAGCGGACAGAATATTTATTTGCTTTTTCTGTCCCATGTATATCTGCAATATCAGCTTCCCTTGAAATATCAATTATCGGTTTATCATCGATAAGCAGATAGCTGAAATATTCAGCATTGCTTTTATTATATTCTGTGGAAGTCCAGTAGTAAGCGCTTTCATCCATCTCTGAGAATGTGCCTTCATAATCCTGCATTCCTCCCAGTTGAATACCGAAAGAGGATGGATCAGATGGTATTTTCCCCCACTCCTCGTTTTGTTCGAAATGATTTATAAGAATCTGAAAATCTGCTCCGGAAGGAAGATGCCAACCATCAGGGCAGGAGCTCATTGCTGTTTTCCATTCATAAAGAACACCATAGCTCTGGACATTATTTGAATCATTATCAAAAAAGAATGCGCCACTTTTAGCCTTAAATTTAAGGTTTTCTGCCATCCAGGTAACACCTGAGACAGTTATTGTGTGATAAACATTACCGTCGCGTTTGTCAGTGAATACTGACTGAGCTGATAAACCTGCAAAAAACGTCGTTAATAAAAATACTGATACTAGATTTCTCATGAATTTTCTGATTTCAAATATCAAGCTGTCTGTAATATCCAATCCTCTGATGCGATTACGCCGAGGTGAAGACAAGACTGTAAAAATAGAATTAGAAAATCTATAAAACTATTGATAAGTCAGAATGTTATTAACCGACTTTCTCACTAAGCAGAAATTTATCAGTTGTGAATAGAGGAAAGAAAGATCCGTCATTTCGGAACTATAGAAAATGCAGGAATGCAGCTATTACGGGAAAATTAAACCGGGAATCTTTAACAATTCCCGGTTTAAAAATTATGAAAGATCAAATGGTATAAATTTCTCCCTGGGGGTCATACAAAAATCACATTTCGGAGTTACTGTACCCTCATCATATGTATTACCGCAAACGGGACAAACGAACCACTTAGTTGGAAGGCCTTTTTCACTGCCTGCTGTGATAGCTGCCAGGGCAGTCTTATAAAATAACTGATGTTTCTTTTCAGTATCCAGCGCCCAGGTGAAAGACTTTATCGCATCAGTGCTTTTTTCCGTGCCGGCAACTGTAATAAAGCCAGGGTACATTGTTTCAAGTTCATATGTCTCACCTTTTATCGCATCGGCAAGATTTTCCATAGTCGAAAGAACCTCATAATTCCCCAGTTGAGGCGCTGAAACTTTTTCACCAAGTTTTTCAAGTACCTTCAGGTGATTTGCTGCATGTATTGCTTCGGCTTTAGAAGTAGCAAGAAACATCACTGATACAGTATCAAATCCTTCGGCTTTTGCCTTTTCTGCAAATGCCGCGTACTTTGCGCTTGCTGTTGACTCACCATTATAAGCTGCCTTCAGATTTTCTATAGTTTTGACTGGTTTGGGAGCACAAGATGACATAACCAACACGGCAAACACGAACAATAATAATCTGGTAACTGTTTTCATAGGATTTAGTTTAATTAGTAAAAAGAATTGAAGAGATATATTTAGCCTTTCCAATTATATTATCCCAGACCGATCATGAAGTTATAAACCATTGTACCTCCCATAAAGCCGGTAAAAGTAACGGCTGCAAAAGCCAGGAGATAAAATCCAAACGCAACCCATTTTAAAGGAGTCTCTTCTTTTTTCCTGACAACCAGCCATATTCTGAAGAGTGTCCCGGCTACAATAAGTATCATTGTAATCAGGGCCCCTGTTTCATGCCGGAGAAAAACCTTTAATATCTCTCCCTCAGTGGGCTCCTGTGTGAACAGGTGCCCTGAACCCCAGGCAGCAATGGCTGCCAGTGATCCGAGTATCATGAGGTAAAACCCGGTCTTTGACAAACATTTCTCGCTTTTGAAAAACAGAGAAACAACCTCGGCAAAAAATCCTACAGTTATCAGTGCAATAGGGAAATGCACTATAATCGGGTGTAAATGGTCAGTATTAAACATATTTTAAATTATTACGTTTGTATTCGTTGCTACTTTCAGCACAGAAGCAGGTTCATCTTTTCAAATTTAATTAATTTAACTGTATTTATAACAAAATGATTACATGAATAATTGAACCGGAAGAAATTTTTGTAATGGTCTGAATAACTAATCATCGGTTAAAGGTCATTTTATCTGATTAGCAAAACAAACATAAATTAATTAACTTTGAGCCCTTCTGAAAACAAAACAAAATAAGGATATAATGTCGGACAGAACAGATCTGAAGCCATATGGTGAAAAACAGATAACATTTGATAAGCGTTACCTGCAAATGGCACTTATCTGGGCTCAGAATTCATATTGCATCAGGAGACAGGTTGGTGCTCTTATTGTAAAAGGCAAGATGATTATTTCCGACGGCTATAATGGTACACCTTCGGGATTTGAGAATATATGTGAAGATGAAAATAATATCACCAAACCCTACGTTCTACATGCAGAAGCAAATGCCATTACAAAAGTTGCCAAGTCTAATAACTCTAGTGAAGATTCAACCCTTTATGTGACAACATCACCTTGCATGGAGTGTTCAAAACTCATTATACAATCAGGTATTAAAAGAGTTGTTTATTGTAACAGGTACCATAAAACGGATGGTCTTGATCTTCTCAAACGTGCAGGAATAGAATTAGTATATATTGACGCAGAAAAAGATATTTATGAGCTACAATAATTCGAAGAAGATAATCATTCTCCCTGTCATTCTGGGGATCTCGCTTGCAATTGGTATATTAATCGGTCGATTCCTTCCTTCTGATAAAGAACCCATTCAGCATTCAAGTATAAGATCGAGAAACGACAAGTTAAACAGTATAATGAATATTATTGAATCAAACTATGTTGATTCGGTTAACAGAAATGACCTGGAAGAAGCTGCCATACCTGCTATTCTAAAAAAGCTTGATCCACATTCTGTATACTTTCCAGCCAAAGACATGGCCCGTGCCAATGAACCTTTGCAGGGCAATTTTGAAGGAATCGGTATTTCCTTCAGTATGCTAACCGATACTATTTTGATAATAAGCACCATTCCCGGTGGTCCTTCGGAAAAGCTGGGTCTTTTACCGGGAGATAAAATCCTGTATGTAAATGATTCTCTGGTTGCCGGCAAACATATACCCGACGAAAAGATAATGGGAATGCTAAAGGGCCCCAGAGGTACTGTTGTTAAAATAAAAATAATGCGAAGCGGCCAGAAGGATCTACTGCCGTTTGAGATAACCCGCGACAAAATTCCTATCTACAGTGTGGATGTTGATTATATGGTCGATGACCATATAGGATATATCAAGATCAACACATTTGCTATGACAACCTATGATGAATTCATGAAAGGACTCAGAGATCTAAAGGTGCATGGAATGACCAGCCTCATCCTTGACCTGCGGGGTAACTCTGGTGGTATTATGGAAGCTGCAATACAGATTGCTGACCAGTTCCTGAGTGAGGGGAAATTAATTGTCTACACTCAGGGTCGCGCTTCTCCGCGAAGTGAAGCCAGAGCTACAGGCAAAGGGGAATTTGAAACAGGGAAACTAGTTGTTCTGATAGATGAATGGAGTGCATCAGCAAGCGAGATACTTGCCGGAGCTCTGCAGGATAATGACCGCGGAACAATTATTGGCCGAAGGTCTTTTGGGAAAGGATTGGTACAGGAACCTATTCCTTTCTCCGATGGTTCAGGAATGCGACTTACCGTAGCCCGCTATTACACACCTACGGGAAGGTCAATACAAAAACCTTACAAAGATGGATATGAAAAATACTATGATGATCTTAATAACAGGTATATCCATGGTGAATTTGAAGTCTCTGACAGTATCCATTTTTCTGATTCTCTGAAATTTACAACACCGGGCGGACGAATAGTATATGGGGGAGGTGGTATTATGCCAGACATATTTGTACCAGCCGATACAACAGGAGTCTCTCCTTACTTCATTAAAGTAAGATCACTTATTTACCGGTTTGCGCTTAAATATACCGAGGACCACAGGGAACAACTTAAGAAATATACTGAACCGGCAGAGATGGAAAAATATCTTGATAAACTGAATCTTCTAGACCAATTTGTAAAGTTTGCTACAGCAAATGGCATAAAAAAGGATCCATCAGGGTTAAAAATATCAGGAAACATAATTCATGTACAACTGGAAGCCTATATTGCACGTAATATCCTGGACAACAAAGGATTTTATCCGATATGGCAAAATATTGACACGACTCTCAAGTATGCTATTGATTTTCTGAAAAAGCAGTAATATCTGGTTTTCTCTGTGAATCTCTGTGCTTCTCTGTGTAACTCAGTGTTAGTTCTTAATTATTTATTACAAAGAGAAGAGGGCCACAGAGGGTCCGGTAGACAAGAAATCATAAAAATTTTTTCACAAACTCAGCAATAATTTTCACAGAAAGTTCTTCTTCTTCTACAAATCCCATATGTCCCGAAGCTGTGAGGACCACCACCCTGGCATTTGAAGGCAGTTTAACCTGCGTCTGAATAAGTTCACACGGAATATAATTGTCCATCGATCCCAGAATCCATAAACAGGGAACCCTGCCTTCTTCCATAAAAGACAATCTTGAGGGCCGGTTTATCATGCCATTCAATACTGCTATTATCCCATCTCCGGGAATAAGGGAAGCAATGTCCTTCGACCTCTGTACTGCTGCAGAAAATTTTTCCAGGTTTGAATTTGCGAACATCTTTGTAACATTATCGGGATAAATAAGGTTTTTCTTCCCTGTTTTTACTATTTCAATTTCCCGTTTTCTCTTATCAAGAGCTATGGCGGAGTCTTCAAAAGGTTGTGAATGAAAAAGACAGTAACCTGAAAGCTGACCTGGAAAAAGTTCAAGGAAAGCAAGTGCAACATATCCCCCAAGAGAATGGCCTGTAAGGAAAACCTTATGAAGGTTAAGATCATCAAGAAGTTTTTTTATTGCCATTGCCATAAACTCCATGGTATGAATCTCACCATATACATCAGAGAGGCCGCAACCGGGAAGATCAAATGAGATAACACGGAATTGCAATTCCAGTCTGGCAGCAAAGCCATCCCATACTTCAGACGATTCCAGATAACCATGAAGAAGAACAATAACATCACCTTTACCTTTATCAGAGTAGTGAACTTTACCGCCTTTGTAAGAAAAAAACATATTAGTGATTTTTATAGTTTTGTAAATGTAGCCAATTATCAATTAATGGTAAAAATCAGGGCTGGCTGATCTGATTTGTGATAATTAGCATAAAATTGTTAATCTGATTTAATAAATTTAACTTTGATAAACTTCCTTCGCTTGATACAAAGATTAACTCTAAATTTTTATTAACCAATGAGTAAAATTTTGTTCTCCTCAATAACCAAGAAATTTGTGATGGCGCTGGCAGGCTTGTTCCTGCTCACCTTTTTGCCTGTTCATCTTTTCATTAACCTGATGTTGCTTAAAAGCGAATCAGAACCGTTTAACACTGCAGCCCATTTCATGGCAACATTTCCCCTTATAAAAATAATGGAGATTGTGCTGTTTGGTGCTATAATAATACATATATCGTGGGGAATTTTTCTTCAGATCCAGAACTGGTTCGCCCGGCCTGTGGGTTATGTCAGTAGAAACAAGTCGGAAGTATCATTCTTTTCAAAGTTTATGATCTGGACAGGAGCAATAATTCTAACCTTCCTGATTATTCACTGGTTCAATTTTTACTTTGTAAAGATCGGACTGGTAAAAGGAAACCCGGAAGACTTTTACGGAATGGCCCATAGTCTCTTTAAAATTCCTGTTTACAATATAATTTACCTGACCTGTTTTGCACTTCTCGGTTTTCATCTTTTTCATGCTTTTTATTCGGCTTTTCAGACACTGGGTCTGAATCACAGAATATGGTCTCCTGTAATTAAGATAGTTGCCCTTGTATATGCTATTCTTATCCCGGCAGGTTTTGCAATTATTCCAATCACATTATGGTTTTTCAGATAGATCCAAAAGGAAAAAAATATAATCATGGGAAAATTAAATTCAAAGATACCAGATGGTCCATTGTCAATGAAATGGACAAATTATAAGAATTCGGTAAAGCTCGTTAATCCTGCAAACAAGAAAAAGCTTGAAATAATTGTGATAGGTACTGGTCTATCAGGAGCCGGGGCGGCTTCAGCACTTGGAGAACTAGGATATATCGTGAAAACATTCTGTTATCAGGATTCACCCAGAAGGGCACATTCAGTGGCAGCTCAGGGTGGAATAAATGCTGCAAAGAATTATCAGAGCGATGGAGACAGTACATACAGGCTTTTCTATGATATGATAAAGGGAGGTGATTTCAGGGCCCGCGAAGCAAATGTATACAGGGCAGCTGAAGTAAGCAACCAGGTTATAGATCACTATACTGCACTGGGAGTACCTTTCGCCAGAGATTACGGAGGCACTCTCGATACAAGATCATTCGGGGGAGTACAGGTATCCAGAACCTTTTATTCCAAGGGACAAACAGGCCAGCAGTGTCTGCTGGGAGTATATTCATCTCTCAACAGACAAATAAAGAAAGGCAATGTAACAATGTATCCGAGAAGAGAGATGCTCGATCTGGTACTGATAGATGGGAAGGCCCGTGGAATTATTGCACGCAACCTCGTAACAGGGGAAATTGAAAGACATGGTGCACACGCCGTTGTATTAGCAACCGGTGGTTATGGAACAATTTATTTCCTATCAACACTTGCAGTAAATTCAAATGCTTCTGCTGCATGGAAAGCACATAAAAAAGGAGCCTTTTTTGCCAA
This sequence comes from Bacteroidales bacterium UBA1797, assembly GCA_002319885.1. Lineage (GTDB taxonomy): Bacteria > Bacteroidota > Bacteroidia > Bacteroidales > VadinHA17 > LD21. The sequence continues at coordinate 10,504 of DCFT01000116.1, read as the reverse complement.
TCCAAGTTTTGTACAGATACACCCCACATCGGTTCCGCAACTTAATGAGTTTCAATCAAAGCTGACACTTATGTCGGAATCTCTGCGAAACGACGGACGGATATGGGTTCCAAAACAAAAAGGAGATAAACGTCCTGGCAACGATATACCGGAAGAAGAACGGGATTATTATCTTGAGCGCAGGTACCCTGCTTTTGGTAATCTTGTACCACGTGATGTTGCCTCAAGAGCAGCTAAAGAACGTTGTGATGCCGGTTACGGTGTTGGTGAAACAGGGCTTGCTGTAAACCTCGATTTCAGGGATGCTATTAAGAAACAGGGAAAGAAAGCCATTGAGAATAAATACGGGAACCTTTTTGAAATGTATAAGACAATCACAGGCATTGATTCTTATGAAGAGCCCATGCGTATCTATCCGGCAGGGCATTACACCATGGGTGGATTATGGGTCGATTATGAGCTGATGACTACTATTCCCGGTCTCTATGCAATAGGTGAAGCAAATTTCTCTGATCATGGTGCGAACCGTCTGGGTGCAAGTTCTCTTATGCAGGCTTCAGGTGACGGATACTTTATTCTTCCTAATACAATCAATAATTACCTGGCAGACGAGATAAGAGTTCCGAAAATCTCAACTGATAAACCTGAATTTGAAGAGACAGAAAAAGCTGTTATTGAAAGACTTAATAAGTTTCTGTCAATCAATGGAAAACAAACTGCATCGTCGTTCCATAAACGTTTAGGGAAGATTATGTGGGACTATTGTGGTATGGTAAGAAATGAAGAAGGGTTAAAGAGGGCTCTTGTATTGATAAATGAACTTAAAGATGAATTCTGGAAAGATCTTAAGGTTACCGGTGCAGTTAGCGAGATTAACCAGGAACTTGAAAAAGCAGGGAGAGTTGCTGACTACTTTGAGCTTGCTGAACTTCTTGTAAATGATGCGCTTAACAGAAAGGAATCGTGTGGGGCCCATTTCAGGGAAGAATATCAGACTCCTGATGGTGAAGCTCTCAGAAACGATGAAGAATTTGCCTATGTGGCTGCCTGGGAATATGCAGGTGAAGGCAAGCCACAGATCCTGCATAAGGAAGAGCTTAAGTTCGAGGAAGTGGAAATGAAAGTAAGAAGCTATAAATAAAGGTTACAGAGCACAGAGCACAGAGCCCAGGGTAACTCAAAAATTTTTACGATGTGCTCTGATCTCTTAGCACTGAGCAACTATTAAAAAAGTAAATATTATCAATCAAAATAAAATAATTTAACAAGGATATGAAGCTTACATTAAAAATATGGCGCCAGAAAAATGCAGGTACCAAAGGTAGTTTTAAAACCTACCAGATGGATGACGTATCACCTAAGATGGCCTTCCTTGAAATGCTTGACGCACTTAATAAAAAGCTTGTTGAGGAGGGCTCCGATCCGGTGGCTTTTGATCACGATTGCCGGGAGGGCATTTGCGGATCGTGTGGCATGTATATTAATGGCCATCCGCACGGACCAGTTCCTGCTATTACTACTTGCCATCTTTCAATGCGATACTTTAAGGACGGGGAAACTGTATGGATTGAACCATGGAGAGCCAAACCGTTTCCTGTGATCAAAGATCTGATTGTCGATAGAAGCGCCTTTGATAAGATCCAGATTGCAGGTGGTTTTATTTCTGTAAATACAGGCGCAGCTCCCGAAGCAAATTCAATTCTTGTCCAAAAAAGAAATTCAGATGAGGCTTTTGATTCCGCTATATGCGTGGGATGTGGAGCGTGTGTTGCCGCTTGCAAGAATGCTTCAGCTATGCTGTTTGTTTCGGCCAAGATATCTCAGTTCGCCCTTCTTCCCCAGGGAAGAATAGAGGCAAAACAAAGGGTCAGAGCCATGGTCGATAAGATGGATGAACTTGGATTTGGAAATTGTTCAAACACAGGAGCCTGTGAAGCAGAATGCCCTAAAGAGATCAAACTCACAAATATTGCAAGGCTGAACAGAGAATTTTACAAAGCCTTCTGAAGGATCTCAGGAACCTCCCAAGAGATATATTGAGAAACAGAGCTTGTTCCGAGTCATCGGGACAAATATAATAATGACTTTTACTTCAACATTTTTGAATTAGGTTTAAAATAATTTACATGAAAAAATTCTTACTGATTTTCTTTTTTGCTACTCTGGCTTTAGCTTCTGGTGCACAGGTGACGATAAATCGCGATCCGGAAATCAAAAAAATGGTTGATGAAATTTCGAAAGACAGAATTGAACAATATGTACGCAAGCTGGTAAGTTTTCATACCCGTCATGATTTAAGTGAACAGAATGACCCTGCAAAAGGGATTGGTGCTGCCTGGAATTGGATAAAAGAAGAAATGGATAAGAGTATCCCGGTTTCGGAAGGACGTCTTGATGTCAGATTTGAAGATTACACGGTGGGTGGAAAAGGGCAGAGAATTCCGCATAAGGTAAACCTTAAAAATATAGTTGCCACCCTTAAGGGTACAGATCCAGGCGACGAAAGGATAATTGTTATTAGCGCCCATCTCGATTCCAGAGCTACTATTGATATAGACAGTACCGGTTATGCTCCGGGAGCTGATGACGACGGATCGGGTGTAGCAGCAATACTCGAACTTGCCAGGATTATGTCTTCACGAAAATTTTCTGCGACAATAGTTTTCATGGCTGTATCGGGCGAAGAACAGGGTTTGTATGGGGCTAAATTCATGGCAACAAAAGCTAAACAGGAGAATTGGAATATCATAGCTATGATCAATGACGACATGATCGGCAATAGTGGCTCGAGTGAAACACTTCTGAATGATAATACAAGAGTAAGGGTTTTCAGTGAAGGTGTTCCTGCCTATGAAACCGAAAATATGGCAGCATTAAGAAAATATACTTCAGGTGAAAATGACAGCAAATCCCGTGAACTTGCCCGTTATATTAAAGAAACTGGCGAAAGATATGTTGATCAGTTAGATGTAACACTTGTTTTCAGGAATGACAGGTTCGGTCGCGGAGGTGATCATACTCCTTTTTGCCAGGCGGGGTTTACTGCTGTCAGAATATGTGAATACAATGAAAACTATGACCGCACCCATAAAATTCCTGCAGTTGTGAATGGGATTCAGGAAGGAGACCTGCCTGAGTATGTTGATTATGAATATGTGAGAAAAAATACAGGGATTAGTCTTGCTTCAATTGCCAATCTTGCTCGGGCACCATATGAGCCGTTAAATTGTGGGATTGTTGCCGGTGGGCTTACGAATAAAACAACACTAAGATGGGAATCACCTGTAAATGGGATAAAACCTGCGGGTTATTATATCCTTATGAGGGAAACTTTTCAACCTTTATGGCAGAAGAAATATTTTGTCACCGGTAATGAAGTAACACTTCCATATTCCAGGGATAATTATTTTTTTGGAATCCAGTCAGTAGATTCTTTTGGCCACGAAAGTATTGCTGTCTTTCCGGGTCAGTTAAAACCATAAATTGCATATAAAAATTGTTAAATCAGTTTACAGATTAGGGACTGAGAAAAGTGTCATACTTTTTACTTCCAGAGCTGAAAGCATTCCCATTCCTTTCTGTTTTACATAGACGCACCCTGTATCGATAGGGATAACTTTTGACTTTTCACTGATAAGCTCCTCTACATGAGAAATAGTCTTAGGACGGTGTCCATGAATAATAGTTTTACCCGATAGCATTGGATTTTTATATGTAAGCATGCATTCCCATACCATACCATCTTTATCCAAAAAAGGGTCAGCAGCCAGATCATTGAAGCCGGCATGCACAAAAAGCAGGTCGCCGATAAGCTTAAAATATTCCAGTCCGACAAAAAACTCCAGATATTTGCTGCCTATTTCCATAATATCAACAATGCCAAAACTTTTCAGGGTTGCTGAACCGCTATTCATCAACCATAATGGCAATTCAAACTGGTTATAATAGGAATTGATAAGCATCACCTCATGATTACCTATAAGAGGCGTAATATGGAAACCTTTACTCTTAAGATCGATAATGAAATCTACAACTTCCTTACTCTGATCTCCACGATCAATGTAATCACCAAGCAATATCAGATGGTCATGTTTTGTCAATTTGATTGTATTGACTACCAGCTCATAGAATGGCTTGAAACAACCATGAATATCACTTATGGCAAACAACCGATTCATGATACTGTCGCTTAACTCTGTGTTACTCTGTGTCACTCTGTGTAAGTTCTTCTTATTGTTACACAGAGGTTACACGGAGGACCAGAATTTGAAATCATTATCAGGAACAGACAGATTCTACTTCTTTTATTGTTTTTGGGATTGGTTTACCCAGAAGCTTATGCCCTTTTTCAGTAATCAGCACGTTATCTTCAATGCGTATACCTCCGATTGACATGTAGCCATCAAGCTTAGTATAATTTATAAATTCTTTGAATTTTCCTTCAGCTTTCCATTTATCTATAAGCTCAGGTATAAAATAGCATCCCGGTTCAACAGTAAAAACATGTCCCGGTTTGTATGGTAAAGCAAATCGCAGAAAGGCTGTACCAAACTGTTCACTCCGTTTTACCTCTTCATTATAGCCAATAAAATTTTCTCCAAGAGCTTCCATATCATGAACATCGAGACCCATCATATGACCGAGGCCATGAGGCATGAACAACGCGTGAGCCCCAGCAGCAACGGCCTCATCCACATCCCCCTTCATTAAACCCAGGGCTTTGAGTTCAGTGGTCAGAATCGTGCATGCCATGAAATGCAGATCACGGTTTGACATACCCGGTTTAGTTGCTTTTATTGCTTCAGTATTGGCTTTCAGTACAATTTCGTATATGTTTTTTTGTTTCTCGTTAAATCTTCCGCCAACAGGAGTTGTACGGGTAATATCTGAAGCATAGTGAAGATTTGTTTCAGCACCGGCATCAGTTACCATCATTTTCCCTTTACTCAGGATGTTCCCATGAGAATGGTTATGAAGAGTCTGCCCGTTAGTGCTTAATATTATCGGAAATGAAGTTCCTCCTCCTTTTGCCAGCGCAATACCTTCTATCATTCCGAAGATATCCTGTTCCCTTACTCCCTGTTTGCACATCTTCATAGCAGTTACATGCATTTCATATGCAATATCAACAGCTTTCTCGATTTCGTCAATTTCAACTTTCTCTTTTATTGAGCGCATTGAAATAACTGCCTTTATCAGGTCAACTGATGCATTTGTTTTCATCTGGCACGGGTTTTCTTTAAGAAGCTTCCCAAGCGTCATCTTTGTTTCACCTCGATAAGGAGGAAGAAAATGTATTTTTCTTTTCTTTGAAAGAGCATCCCTTACTGCATCCTCTAACTTATTCACAGGTGCGGTATCTGAAATGCCACATTTCAATGCAAGCTCCTTAATGGTTGGTTGAGGTCCCATCCAGATGATGTCATCCATATCGACATCGTTGCCAAATATTTTGTCTTTACCAGAATCGAAATCCATGTATCCTGTGAACCCTGGCATATCGAGGCCAAAATAATATAAGAAATCACTATCCTGCCTGAAATGGTAAGTGTTATCAGGATAATTCATTGACGCTTCAATATTCCCGATAAAAAGTGCAATTCCTGATTTTATTTTTTTGTGGAGTTCCTCTCTCCTGCGGATATATACTTCACTTTTAAACATATCATAAATTTTAATTGTTTGAAACCACTAAGTTAACACCATGATAAATATAAAACAAAAGAAAAGTGGTGGGTAAGCTATAGTTTTAAGTGCCCGAAGCCGGTAGCTTTAACCCGGCTGAACATTCTGAATAGCTGTCACCTCGCACTTCTTCTCTATCATCTTATCTCCTTTCATGTTATTCTGAATTCCTGTGCATTCTTTTGTAACCAAAACAAAATAATTTTCGTTTAAATGATATAACAATGCAAAGCTGAAAAAGGAAAGTCGATATTTTTAGAGATCAGGTAAATAAATTGCGAATAGATAGCATAATTAATAAAAGATTACTATATTCGCTTATCTTGTCAATGTTTTAATAACAATCTGTCCTGAATATGCCTTACAGAAGATTACCCAACACTGATACTGCCAGGATAAAGGCGATGAAAACTGCACTCGAAAAAGGAAAAGAGCTACCGCCCAACAAAATGGCATTTTCGTCAAAAACAATTGTTCGTCTTCAGAAGTTTCTGCCACTGTTTGATCATAACTTACAGTTATACAGGCAGACTCTGGCTTCTCAAAACAAAAAGAGCAAGGACTATAATGATACTTTGCGGAAAGCCAGGATCTACCTTACTCATTTTATAAGGGTAATGAATATGGCGATATTCCGGGGTGACCTCCCTGCGGAAACAAGAGCATTTTATGGACTCGCAACAGATGAGTCGACTGTTCCATCGCTTACAACAGAAAATGAGCTGATGAGTTGGGGAAGAAGAATAATTGAGGGAGAAGAGTTCCGGATAAAAAAAGGAGGAAGCCCGATTACAAACCCTACTATTGCAGTAGTAAAGGTAAGGTTTGAAACTTTTCTTGAAGCCTGGAATTACCATAACAATCTTGCAAAAAGAACCACAGAATATACTGAGAAGAATACAACTCTGCGAAAAGAGGCAGACGAGTTAATTCTTCAGTTATGGAATGAGATAGAACAAGCTCATTCTGCTCTTCCTGAAGAGATCAGAAAAACTATTAGTGAAGAATACGGACTTGTTTATTTCTACAGGAAAGGGGAGCTTGAAAAAACATCTGTTGCTGAGGGCCGTCATCAAATCAGTACCTGATAAGTTTTCATCTTGTGATTATCTGCAATACAACTGGCTCTTTTCAAATCAAAATCCCTGATCATAGCTTTCTGATAATGCCTGCTGGTATTTTGCCTTATCGAATGCATAAAGGTAAGGAGACCGATGCGGCCCTATATTTCTCTGTATGTTCAGCCTCTTCAAAATTCCCAGACTAAGAATTTTTTTCTGAAAATTACGCCTGTCCAATTTATTTCCAAGTATTGTTTCATAGAGTTTTTTCAATTCTGGCAGTGTAAATTCTTCAGGAAGCAGGTTTATACCGATTGGTTTATATTTAAGCTGGTTTCTTATAGTTTTTAATGCTATTGAAATCATTTCCGAATGATCGAATAAAAGCACTGGCAGATCCTCAATGTCCCACCAGGCACAATCTACAGAGAATTCATCAGGTTTGGGAATTGCTTTTGAATACTCAATCAGGGCATAATAACCGATTGATATTGTCCGTTTGTCAATCCAGCTTCCCTTAGCGTACTTATACAACCACGATGACTTAAGTAAGTAATCTTCTTCAAGATACCAGACACGTTGGGAATCTCCGAAAGTATAAAACTGCTGTAAAAACACTGACTCCAGTCCGGTCCGCTTATATAAAATACGACGAGCTGCTTCATCTATAGATTCTGAATGCATTATATTCCCTCCCGGCAGACACCATCCATCAACATTTTTCCAACAACTCAGCAAAACCTTTAGTTGATTTTCATGATATCCAAATATTACACAGTCAATCGAAAGCTGAGGAATAAAATATTTATCACCGTTCTTTATAAATTCTTTAATATCTGCTTTTTTGCTCATGGATACAAAAATAAAAAATATTGCGTATTTATTACACAATAAATAAAAAACAAGTATATTGCGTACCTGATACACATTAGATATTATCATTATCAAATAAATAAAAGATGAAAAGCAGACTCATTATCCTCTTTATCGTACTCTCAATAATTCTGAATGTACAACTGACCGGTCAATCTTTGCCACTTACAAAGGAAATCAGCACTGGCTGGAAATTTCATAAAGTTGGTACAAATGAATGGCATGATGCAACAGTACCAGGATGTGTCCACACTGATTTAATAGCTAATAAAATAATTTCCGATCCTTTTTACAGGGATAATGAATCAAAACTTCAATGGATAGACAAAAATTCATGGGAGTATAAAACTACTCTGAATGTTGATAAGAGAATGCTCGAAAGACAAAACATAGAACTATGCTTTAAAGGTTTGGATACTTATGCTGACGTATACCTCAATGACCAGCATATACTTACTGCAGATAATATGTTTTGTGAATGGAATGTCAGCATCAAACCGCTATTGGAAGATGGAGACAATACTCTCAGGATTTTATTCCATTCACCTGTTGCAATGGGTTTGCTAAGTCGCGATAAATTTAATCTTGAGGCTCCTGTAGGATATAACCTGGAATTTATTGCCAATTCTGACTGGCCTTCCGTTGGACCGTACATACGTAAGGCAGCGTATATGTTTGGATGGGACTGGGGACCTAAACTCACTACAAGCGGAATCTGGAGGCCGGTATTTTTGAAAGCCTGGGATAATGCAAAGATCACCAGTCTGGAGATAGTACAGGACTCAATCACATCAAAAAAAGCTTTGCTTACTGCTGTTGCTACAATTGAAGCTGCATCAACATTTACCGGAGTATTGAACCTTTCCTGTTCACTAAACGGGACTATCATCACAGTTAAACCTCATCAGGTGGATCTACAGAAAGGGATGAATGAAGTTAAAATAGATATTGCTGTTAATAATCCGGCCCTCTGGTGGCCAAACGGACTCGGAGAACATCCGCTCTATGAGTTTACCGGATCGCTAAAAATGGGGAAAGATGAAATCGACAGGTTTATAACACATTCAGGTCTGAGAACAATAAGGCTTGTCCAGAAACCGGAAAAAGATGGTGGAAAATCATTCTATTTCGAAGTAAACGGCATCGCCGTTTTTGCAAAAGGTTCAAATTATATACCTTCAGACATTTTCCCTTCAAGAGTCACCAACGAACATTATGAAGAATTAATAAATGAAGCTGTTGAAGCTAATATGAACATGTTCCGCGTATGGGGCGGAGGTATTTATGAGAACGATATCTTTTATGATTTGTGCGATAAGAACGGCATCATGATATGGCAGGATTTTGCTTTTGCTGCCCATAGTCCCGATTATCCTGAATACAAGGAATCAATGAGAAGGGAATTTAAAGAGAATATTCAGCGGCTTCATAATCATCCTTGTATTGCTCTATGGTGTGGCAACAATGAGATTGATCTGGTATGGAATATATTAATGAAAAAATATTTCGGATTAGAAATACCAAAAGAAGCTAATTTACTTTCAGGCCTTCTGCCATTCCTGCCGGCTCCAGGGAAGGTTGATCCAAAAGTAACTGAACGGGTCGAGAAAGCTTATGATGATATTTTTTATAAAATGATTCCGGAAGCAATTCAAAAATATGATTATAATTCGCGCAATTACTGGCCATCTTCACCAATGGGAGGTTATAGGGAACCTATGAGGTTTAATAAACCACAGGCTGGCGATATGCATTATTATGTTGCTTATGTAAATAAACCATTCAGTAATATCCTTGAGACACAATCACATTTTTTCAGTGAACATGGCTTTCAGTCATGGCCCGACAAAAAAGTAGTATATAATTTCACCGCTCCTGAGGATCGTAATAAAAATTCACCCGTAATGAGGGCTCATAACAAAGCGATGATAGGCAACAGTGTACTGGATAAGTATATCGGAATGTACTATAAGTCGCCAAAAGATTTTGACTCCTATCTATATATAACCCAACTTTTGCAGAATGACTGCATGAAGCTTTCTCTGGAAACTCACAGGCGCTGGATGCCATTCACCATGGGAAGCCTTTACTGGCAACTCAATGACGTTTGGCCTGTAGCTTCATGGGCCAGTATCGATTTTCAAAATAATCCGAAAGGCCTGTATTATATTGTAAAAAAAGCTTTTAATCCTGTTATTGTTGTGCCTTCAAATTTTAAAAATGAGTTCAGGGTGAATGTTGTTTCAGATAAAAGAGAAGCATTTAAAGCAAAAATGGAGATGAAGATATTGGATTTCAGCGGCAAACAATTGTGGAGTAAAACTATATCTGTGAATATGGCAGCCAACACAAGTACCGAATTCTTTAAAACCACAACCAGTGATCTGTTAAACAAACTTGATTCTACTAAGATTGTATTTAGTGTTAAATTGCTGCAGGGAAATAAATTACTTGCGTCAAACCTCTGTTATTTTTCTTCTCCGAAAGATCTGATTCTGCAGAAGCCGGATATTTCAAAAATTATTACTGCCTCTGACCAGGGATATTCCGTTACTCTTAGCTCTGATAAATTGGTTAAGGATTTGTATCTCGATACCGATGAAAAAGGTTTGTTCAGTGATAATTATTTTGATCTGCTTCCCGGCGAAAAGGTGACCGTAAGTTTTAAGTCAAAAGAGAAGATTGACGATTTTGGTAAAAAACTGAAATTGTTCTCACTAACTGATTCTTACTAACAATCAACTATTAAGAACCTTATTGATGGCCTTTAAATGTTTGGCGGCGAAGCAGCCGTGGGTTTAGCTTTATTCCGGCAATAGAATAAAATCACCAGCATAATTGTAGTTGGCAGAGGAAGTAAAATTATTTGTTTCAATAAAGGGGCT
>DCFT01000145.1:1521-3686 GCA_002319885.1 Bacteroidales bacterium UBA1797 | reverse complement strand
AATCTGCAACAATAGAAGCCTGCTGCTCACGGTTATAATCTCGCAGATATGGCTTTTCACCCAGGGTGTATCCATATCCTTGGGTAACTTGCGCATGAAATGCTTCTATCAGATATTGTGAACCTGCATGTTCCATTTGAGCCACATGGGTTAATTCATGAATAAGCCACTTCATATCAGAATTGCCAGATGCAGTCTTCAGTTTTTTATTAAAATTGATAGTATGAAAGATGGTGACGCCCATTCCTGATCGCCTGTTTATTTTTGCCCCAAGCCAGGCTATAAAAGAGTTTTCGTCAACGAGAACCTTTGAATAGTTGATGCTATCACCAAAAATGTTTAATGCTTCCTTTTGTTCTATTTGGGTGAGACTTCGAGTATTGGATTTAATAATTCGCCATAATAAGTCAATGATCCCTGGAAAAGCAAATAGGTCAAGAGTTTTCGCTATTAAACGACCTGTCCGCAAAGCAAGGAACAATAAGCTATTAAATAAGCATTTGCTGAAACACTTTTCCTGACCGACCTTAATTGATATGTTTTTCAAGCTGTCTCACCTCACAACATATACATATATTTTGAATATGAGCCTTAATAATTAATCTTAAAGTTGAACCGAACTCGTGTAATTATATTTATAAATAATATTAAATAGCATCGAATACAATTATTAGACTAAATTAATAATATTAACTCAATCATTGTTTATTACTTTAGTTTCTAAATTTCAAAGATGGGAGAAATGGGTGGTATTAAAACTTATCTCTGCTTAGCAGTGACTTAAGCTGCTATTGATTAATGGATAAAAACTGATACTGTATTTTACGTATTCTTAACTATATATTTTCAATAGTCGTCTATGATAAAGGTAATTTTATATAATTTTAGTAGATAATACTGATAGTCTAATCAATACAAACTATGCGTGGTGTATAGAGGCATTAAGCATGGCGTATAGAGGCATACCTCAGAATATGAAATTCGATTGGGGACTATATAGAAAAAAATAGACTATGTGCTAGTTTACTAATACTTGGGGGTATTACTTGAGTGAGCAACTGAAAGTATTGTTTATTGGAACGTATGTTCCAAAAGAATGTGGAATTGCTACATTCACTTATGATCTTTTGAATTCTGTTTCTGGAGAATATAACAAAGTTGATTGTGAAGTTATTGCTCTTAATGATCCTGCTGAGACTTATAATTATCCTGAAGAGGTAGTTTTTCAAATTGAAAGAGACAAAATAGAGGATTATTACCGGGCTGCAGATTACATAAATCAATCCGATGTTGATATAGTGTGTCTTCAACATGAGTTCGGTCTTTTTTGGGGGAATGCAGGCGATTACATTTTCGCTCTGTTATCAGAAATAAACAAACCAGTGATAACCACATTGCATACTGTGATCCGGGAGCCTGAGCCTGCTTATCGGGAATCCACAGAAAAACTCATCAAATACTCAGAGAAGTTAATCGTAATGAGCCAGACTGCAGTCGAGATGCTGAAAGATGTATATAACGCTCCCGAGGAGAAAATAGAAGTAATATTTCATGGATTGCCTGACTATCCATTCAATAATTGTGAAAAGTATAAAAAAATGTTGAATCTTAAGGGTTCACCACTTATTCTCACATTCGGGCTGTTGAGCCAGAATAAAGGAATAGAAAGTATGCTTGAGGCTCTTCCTGAAGTTGTAAATCAATATCCGGATATTGTTTACCTGATACTGGGTGCAACGCATCCCGTAATTAAAAAGAATTTCGGAGAGGCTTACAGGCATTATCTCAAAAGCAAGGTTTCCGAGCTCGGGCTCGAGAACAATGTGTTATTTCACGACAAATTTGTCGAAAAAGAGGAGCTCTGCAATTATATCCTTGCCAGTGATTTCTATGTATCCCCGTATCTTTCCAGAGAACAGATAGTAAGTGGTGCTCTTACATATGCGATAGGCATGGGAAAAGCAATAGTATCCACTCCATACTGGTACGCTCAGGAAATGCTTTCCGATAATCGCGGCTTGCTTGTAGATTTCGGAGACGCAGACGGCTTTAAAAACTCTCTGTTACATTTGATTGAAAACCCGGAGGAGTGTGATACTATGCGGAAAAAAGCATACGATTTTGGCAGAAAAATGACATGGAAAAACGTTGGAAGAGAATACAAT
>DCFT01000145.1:610-1151 GCA_002319885.1 Bacteroidales bacterium UBA1797 | reverse complement strand
TCAAGTTATTGACCGATGATGTGGGTATTATACAACATACAAACCTCGGTGTACCTGCTCGCCACTATGGGTATAGTACTGACGATGTGGGCAGGGCTCTTGTTGTACTGACTGAACTGATTGATAGTCAGGCGAAAGCTGAGGAACTGTGGAAATTAATTATAACATATATGAGCTTTCTTGAACATGCCCAAACTGAAACCGGGCATTTTCATAACTTCATGAATTATAAAAGGGAATTCCTAGATGAAAAAGGCAGTGAGGATACTCTTGGGCGTGCTGTCTATGGGCTTGGACATGTGGTAAGCTGCCCTTATCTTTCAAAGAATATACGCACCCTGGCTCATACTCTTCTCAGCAAATCCAGACCGGAAATGGAAAATCTGAGTTATCCAAGAGCAAAAGCCTATACAATGTGTGGTCTATTTGAGATGCTTAAAACTGGCATAGACGCTGCTGATGAGTTTGAGAATTTATTTGTATCACGCAGGGATGCGGTCAAGACTGTGGACTCCCTGGTAAATAAAGAGACTCTTGAATC
>DCFT01000145.1:0-289 GCA_002319885.1 Bacteroidales bacterium UBA1797 | reverse complement strand
GAGGACTGGAACTGGTTCGAACCCACAGTTACTTATAGCAATTCAAAATTAAGCGAATCTCTTTTGCTAGCTTATAATTATACCAAAGACCGGACTTACAGAAGAATTGGCCTTGCCACACTGGACTTCCTCACCGAGATCCAGTGGAAGAACGATTTCTTTGATCTGGTCGGAAATCACGGCTGGTATTCCTATAATGGACAAAAACCTATTTTTGACCAGCAGCCCATTGAAGCAGGTTATCTTACTCAAGCTTATGTTTCAGCCTATGAGATCGTGCGTGATAAAA
>DCFT01000204.1:3698-6368 GCA_002319885.1 Bacteroidales bacterium UBA1797 | reverse complement strand
CATCATTGGTTACTGTCAACGCTACCGTAAAAGTTCCTGTTGAGAAATAAGTATGTGTAGGGTTCTGCTCAGTTGAAGTACTACCATCTCCAAAATCCCATTTCCATAAGGCGGGTGAGCCCGTACTGTTGTCAGTAAATGTTACATTCAGTGGGAGTGGGACTGTCCCGGAGATTGGAGACGGGGAGAAAACAGCAACGAGAGGGTAACTGAGAGGGAGGTAACTGAGAGCGGCCATATAGATATCCTGTTTTCCGTTTCGTCCATCAGTCCATACTATTCTGTTGCCATAAATTGCTGGAAAATACTGATATGAACTGTTAGAAATTTGACTTTCCTGAAGTGTGGAAAGATCGTACATGTAGATATTTGACTTCCCATTAAGGTCATTAGCCCATACGATAATATCATCATGAATAGCAGGATTGTTCACCGATTCATTTTTTGTAATCCTTGATTCAATAGAAGTTGAGAGATTATATAAATACAAATCTCTATTTCCAGATCTATAGTCACTCCAAACTATTCTGTCGCCGAATATAGCTGAAAAAACTGCAGAACCGCTATTTGAGACCTTGAATACATTTGAACTGGATATATTGTACAAATAAATATCCCATTTCCCATTACGGTTTTCAGTCCACACTATCCTATCACCATAGACATCAGGGAAAAATGCAGTTAGGTTTGAAGTGATCCTGGTTTCTGTTTGAGTTGAGAGGTTAAACATATAAATATCTGAACTCCCGTTTTGACTACCCTGCCATACGATGTTGTTAGCATAAATATGAGGCCAGATATTATTTTTTCCATTAGAGGAGATTTGAATTTCCTCAGAAGTAGAAAGATTATACAAGAATATGTTCATTTTTCCACTGCGTTTGTCAGACCACACTATCTTATCATTATAAACATCCGGAAACACTGCTGATCCGCTGTTAGTGACCTTAATTTCCTGATTTGTAGAGGAATTGTACATGTAAATGTTTGTGTTTGCATTATATGGACTCGATAATTCTCTATTTCTCCAATCATCCCACACTATTCTGTCTTCGAAGATAGCAGAAATTCCTGCAAATCCACCTGTAGTGATTTGAGTTTCATTGATTACAGGCAAAGTAGTTTGTGCTGAATCTGACGATGCTGTAAATGAGGCGAGAATTAGAAATACAAAAATTGCTGTAAAAGTTAACGCAATGGAATACAACGTTCCTGTGGTTTTCATATAATAACCCCTGTTCTATAACATCAAAAAAAATATTATTATGTCCCCCAACATTCGACATAATTGCTACTTTTTAGATTTACATCTGGCTATAATATTTGAATCCTGTACTTGGCAGATTGATGAAATCAAAATATTTATTTCATGTTGCTCTCCCATTATATCAAAGCCTTCCATTTAACCGATTCAGATTCAATACTTCTGACTTGGCATCTTCTTTTCAGAGTATTAGTTCTGTAAGTCTTTTAGAATTTGCAAAAATACTTCCGTATCAGGCTGTTCAAATAATATTAAAATATACGCATTTAAAGTCCGGTGTTTCTAAATTTTTAGAATATGTTAAGATGTTCATTCTATATAAACATACTTCTCAAGAAAGATGCCCCAGTGCCTCCTATATTAAAAAATATTATCAAAGACAGCAACTTATACTTACATTGAATCTGGAATATCTTATTTTAAAGAATTAAAAGGAAATAAGGTAATCAATAAAAGAAAAAGGATGAAATATTTTTTGCCTAATTTCTGATAAAATTATTTGTGAGCAAAATATGCCACGACGCATCCTCCCTCTACAGCATCAATTCTGCAGAAGCCAAAGCGTTCAAACTGCACAACCTTATCAAGTTCGGATGCAATTCCGTTTTCTCCGATACCCTGAATATCACCATCAGGGCTGCGTACTTTAACCGGGATTCCATCTTCAGGAACCCATTGGATGATCTTTCCTTTCATCTTTTTAAGGTCTTCAAGAGAAGTCGAAGATTTTTTTGCCTGAAGTGGAGAGAGGGAAGTGATTTCAATATTGCAGAGGTCTTTTAAACGGATGACGGATCCCACCTGCAACTTTTCGAGATCTTCCCGGCAGACAAGCACTTTATTTCCAACGGAAACTTCCCTGATCCCTCTCGCATGGTCAGTCGGATGGAGCGGCAACTTTGCAACGGTTGGTTCGAAATCCGTGATATCCAGTTCAATAGAGTTCCAGACAAAGAAATAGCGGTTTACAATAGGGTCTACTATTTTACGGTTTTCGGCATAAAGAGACTCCATGCTTATACTTACATCGGTTGTTCCGACTCCCATTTCTATCATGAACTTCTTAAGAGCTTCAGCCTGTATCCCACGGCGGCGAATTGCGCGGATCGTGGGTAGTCTCGGGTCGTCCCAGCCGGTATATTCTCCGGTCTCAATAGCTTTTTTAAGGCCACTAGTACTGAATTTACCAAACTCGTGGATCTTGACCCTTCCCCAGTGAGTTGTCCGGGGATACGTCCAGCCTAAATATTTGTAGATATATCCCTGCCTCTTTTCGCTGTCCATGAGATCCTTGCCGCGGATGATGTGAGTCATTCCAAGGACATGATCTTCAATAGCGCCTGCAAAATCAAGAAGAGGCCAGACTATGTATTTATTCCCTATTTCAGGGCGTGGATGGGACATTT
>DCFT01000204.1:0-3420 GCA_002319885.1 Bacteroidales bacterium UBA1797 | reverse complement strand
TTTTTCGGATTCTGAATGCTCCCCAATCTCTCATAGCAGGGTCTTTGTGTTCTATATCGGTTTTAATTCTCAGCACAGCCTGCTGGTCTTCGTATTCCCCGGCAAGCATTTTATCCCATTGCCTGAGGTTCTCTTCCGGGCTTACTCCTCTATGTGGGCAGGCTTTTTTAGCATCCTTTAATTCTTTAAAATCTCCTCCTGAACAGAAACAGACATAAGCCTCGCCCATCTCTATGAGCTTTCTTGCATAATCATAGTAGAGCAGGAAATGGTCAGAAGCATAGACTACCTGGTCAGGTATAACCCCAAGCCACCTGAAATCGTCGAGAAACCATTCATAGGCTTCTAACATCGGCCTTTTTATATCAGGGTCCGTATCGTCAAACCTCAAGATGAACTTTCCTTTGTACATCTTGACATATTCGGAGTTGACTACCATGCCTCTTGAACTGCCAAGGGTTCCTGGCCCATTTGGGTTTGGAGCAAAACGCATCACAACCTTGCCCATTTCTGCCCCTTCTAGGGGTTTTAAGCCTTTTTCAGGCTCTTTTTTAACACTCAGAGCTTCTATAAGTTCGGGAGCAATTTCCGAAAGCCTGATTTCCCAGTCTTCAGGTTTCCCTTTGGCAATTTCGGATACAATGGATTCAAGAGCCTCAGATACCGCATTCGGATCGGCTCGAAGTTGAGGGCACTCACCCATTACCTTGCCCATCACGGCTTTGGGCTGGGGGGCTTTCCCGTATTTAACAGCATTTTGTAAAGCGTATTTTTCAATTGTTTTAAGGTCTTCAGGACTTAATGTCATAGGAGTTTCTCCAAAATAATGAACAGCATAATCCAGTAAATATATTCATTAAATATGATCAAATGTTAAAAGTGAGCATGTACTTTCTAAATAATGTATTACTATATGAATTTGAGGGAAATGTCTTAATATTGAGCCACTTAGCCAGTATCAGGCGATTTATGGCCGACTTTCTTTTGAGATGAGTACTTGTGCAATGCTCATTAATTATAGTAAATTGCTCTGTAAAAATATAGAGTCTTTTTTAACTATATCAAGCATCCTTTTGTTGTCATCAAACGGGTCAAATGATGATGTCCTGTGGGATGATTATAAACATCAACATATAAATTATTCGCTAACGTTTTGTAATATTTTAGATAATAGAATTTCTTTAATTATATATTAAAAAGCCAGTAATAAAGACAAATTTATTTTCCAGAATAGCAGCGTATCAATCTTTCTGTAAATTCGCTTTCAGCAGTGTGTCGAGAGTTCTGTAAATTTTCACTGATAAGACGCATGGCTACAAAGTATTAAAATGTAGCCATTTTTGGCTTATACGTTAGTTATTTGCCCTCAAAATAAGCTAAAAATCGTCAAAATAGCTACCTTTTATGGCAAAAGGTTGTAGTAAAATCCTAACGTTTTATGTAAAAAAATTCGTATTTTTAGACATCATGAAAAACTCTATTCCTACGAAAATGCACATTTTTTAAATAAGATAGGTGCATACATTATCTAGAAATTATTTCGCTTTTCTTAGTTTTCATTGACAAACAATGTATATAAGCTACGTGGCTTGACCAATTTTCATGGACTACACAGAGCCCACTAAGCCACTTTTTTATATTGTTAAGATTTATGTTTCTCCCATATACATTCACATAATTTCAATTCAGTAAAAACTGCATCGAAGATTGATTCCAAAGGACTACAAGCGTATACTCCAAAATTTACTAACCCCTGTCCCTCAAATAAATGAAAAATTCTCATCTGCTTAAAATTCATGCCATCGAGAGAATTTTCTACCAGAAAGTCTGAACTTCTTCTGCTTAGTCGATAATACATATGTTCTATTTTTGCTGAAATATTCATAGTTGCCCAATCAGAATACACTTTATTGGTAACAACACTTCCAAGACTTTGATACTTATCCTTCTCATATTCAATTGAAGCTTTAAACCAGTTGTTACTATCTTGATAAATAACTACTCCACACTGGTCATACATCATCTTTAAATTGAATTTAGCTTTTACTGTAAATGTAAAATCAGTATTTATCGACATAACAAAGGCATGAGCATTGTTACTACTAAATCCATAATATGTCCTTTGCCATAAATCCGTTCCAGGTTCAGTAGTGATTATTATTTATTATCATTAACTACAGAAGAATTTGGTTTATTAATCCATTTAAACTTTGAAATGTCAAAGTCCATTCTTATTCTCTTCCTGTTTCTTTTATGATTTATCCTAAAATTATTTAGTATATTCTACAAGAGAAAAAATACGAACATTGTATCTTAAAACGTAGCTATTTTTTGGGTTTTAGCAGTGTTTCGAGTTTTCTATACAAAGGTTTTTTTAAGCTAGTGAGTTTACAGAACTTTCGGTACACTGGCCAGAACTTGCTGAAGAACTGGCATTGCAAAACCAATTAGTGTGATTATTGCTGAGGATCTTTGAAGTAATATATCTGAATCTGATTGTTTTAGTTCATTTAATTTATTATAAAATTTCAGAATGTCACTGTTTTTAGGGGTATCGCCAACAATTCCGACAAAATGGGCGTTAAGCAAAATTGATTATTCTTACAATTGTTCGTGTTTTTAAATTAACGTATTTTGAGTAATAAAGATACATATATCAAAAAACTAATAGGTTTAACATTTTAAATACAATAATTATTACAAGGGATCAAGTTAAATTATTGATGTCCTTCACCCTTTTGATTATTAATTTAAAGATCGACACCTCTTTGTATATTAAAAAATTATTCAAATTTATAGACACATTTAATAGAATTTATACAGCATCTGGAAAAATATACTTAAACCGGACGAGTGAACGAGAGTTATAGGCTTAACGCCTGTTTTGTCGGAAATGTTGGCGATACCCCTTATATCAAATCCGAAAATATTAACGCATTCTTTTTCGGGTAAGGGTGCAAAAACAACTAGGAATAATCCATTTCCCACCTTAACTTCAATCTTCGCAGGGCTATTTCGGGAAATTACTTTTTGCACAATATCTCCGATACTTGAAGGCAGTTTTCCTCCTACTTCCACACCCCACTCTACTAATAAGGGATTAACTGCCTCATTTGAGGAAATAATTACCCCATCGTTTGCTACATTAAGCATAGGGTTTGGGTTCGTTGCCGGAAATTGTTCCATTTTCGCTTTCATATTCCCCTTGAAGATTTTCCTTTGTGGCAATACGTTATTATTTAAAACATTTCTGAAAGCACTAACAGTAAAATATTATATTTATCTTTGTATAAATATCTAGTTGTGTTTTAAATTTTAGCACGCTTTAATTGTAATAATTATCGTTAAGTTTAGAAACAATGAATAAAAAAGTTTTCATTTAATTTAAAAAGATCATCCATATATTTTAGTATCATATTG
>DCFT01000137.1 GCA_002319885.1 Bacteroidales bacterium UBA1797 | reverse complement strand
GCCTTTCTTATTATAGCAACTGAATTTAACCTGCTTAGTGAAGCTGTCACTTTAACCTCTGCCAGTCCATATACTACCGGGGTTAAAAATATTTTATTGTTGGTTTTCTCATTCAGATTTTTGAATGCAAGGGAGTTTTGTTTAAACCCGATACATGATATAAGAAGGCTGTCGTCATGAAATTCAGGATTCCGTGCAATCTTAAAGTCTCCTTCTGCATTTGCATAGACACCAAGCTGATTGTATTTAAGCTTGATTGTTGCAAATGGAATGGGAGATGATGTGACAGGATTGATGACTTTTCCGGCAATAAAGTCGGTTTGTTGTGAATAAAGAAGCCCTGAATTTGTCTTCAAAATGAGTAAAACGATGATACATAGAAGTCTTAAGTCAGAGGTCATTTTGATGTGTGTTATTTTAGAACAGTTTCTATTGTCAGAATACTAAAATCGTCCAGACAAGTTAAGATATCTGAATCTTACGACATTTCTTCACTATTCAAATACCTAATATTTCAGTAACAACTTTCAACAAGTCTCATTTTGTTCTACAAGTTAGATAATAAACTTATACCCAAATAATACATCTCCTTCTTTTTTATAAAGTTTCAATTATAATCAGAGCGATTAGATTCATCCTTTGATTATTTCACTTCATATTCTGTCGTAGCTGTTACAGGAATTCCTGTTGATGTGATACCTTCTATGGTTACTATCACTTTTGAAGGAAAATCCGCATTGAAGTAATTCAGGAAGAAATCCTTTTTGTTCCCCATTTTTATATTCGGTTCCCAGAGCAGGGTAGTCCTGAGATCAGGTTTGTAATCAGATTGTAAGGTAGTATTGTGTTTTGGGGAATAAAAAATTCGTGGTTCATCATATCCTGAAATGTTGATTTGAACAGAATGAAGATCAGGGACGTCGTGCAATAATGATCCATTGCTTCGGGTAGTAATTGAATACACACCAGTTGCTGGCTTTATTTGATAAATGGGATTTTCCTGATTCGGACCAAAATATGCTGTTTTAGCCCATGTATCCAATATATCGAATCTTTCAACAGAACTTATCGGAAATGTAAAAAACATCTCGCCCGGAACTTTAATCCCATCTATTACAAAAATAGGTCTTTCAATCATATGCATAAAAAAGAAAGGGCTCTTCTTAAATATCTGTCTCGTAGTTCCATATTTTTCTAATTGCGGAGAAACAATTAATGTTGCATCGGGAATAGCATTAAGATAATGTCTTGTTCTTGCACTTGCAGAACCGGCTTCATCAAATTTTCTTGCAGTTATTGTTACTTCACCCGGATTTATGGTGTCAGATAATTTGAACTGTTTTGAGATGGAGTTTTTAATTTCTGCATATTGGATAAATTTATGAATCGTACCAGGACTGGTTATATTTTCAATTGCTAATTGGTCTTCATTTCCAAACTGGACCTTGTTTTCAAAAACCTTTGTCGGGGACAAGATTTTTGTAAGTTTTTCAGGATAGTATTTTATAGTATCCATAATCAGCCACCCCTTCAAATTGTTTTTCTTACTTACAGCACTCGCAATTAGTTTTGCACTTCCTGTCAAATCCACACCTTCAAGACGGAATCTTCCTGAAGTGTCAGCCGGAACAGTGGTTATAATTGGATTGCCAACACTAAAAATTCCAATATTTACTCTGCAGTCTTTTAAAGCGACGTCTGAAAATTTCCTGCGTACCCTGCCTGAAATCGTAAATCCGGTCTCTGGTGGAAAGAACACATTTTTATACTTCCATTTAAAATCGCGCCACCCCTGGGTGAGTAAAAGAAGATCGAGATCTTTCATCATGTAAGGATTTGAAGGATCAAAATAGTAAGAGGGCTTTTCCACTGGTCCATGAACATCTGACTCCAGCAAAAACCACGAGGAGATTGTCGAAGGAAACAGGGGAAAGCTTTCGGAAGAAATAATTTTTGTTGCTGAAAACGAAAGAAATGCATCCTGTGGGATGAGAGAGTCAGCTTTTAACGAAATCTTGACCGAAACAGAATCACGCTGATTATACACTGCTTTATCCGTCTCCACCTTAACTTTGCACTCTTCATTATTCTGAATATAAACCAGTCTCTCACAGAGCGGAGTTTCATCCTCTACCGATAAAGTCATCGCAACTATACCTACAGGCAGGTCATCAACAGGAAGGATGAATCGATTGGCAAGAGATTCAATCCTGAATTCAGCTTTCTTTAAAAAGACATTTCTTGCTGAAACCTTAAGTGTAAGAATTTCACCTGAAATCTGAGCAAAGGTCGTTTGGTTCGTCCTGATTGTAACTGCCAGTTCCTTATTATTGTCTCGGGTAATGTTTAAGACAACTCCGGTCAAAAAACTGGCAGGTAGTTCATATCTGGAGCTTACTCCCTTTGCATTTTTTACGACGGCATAATATTTTTGACCAGGATCCGGACTCAGGACGAAAGTACCCATGCCATTATGAGTACTTTTTAGTGTCGAAACAATCTCTCCCGTTGAAGAATAAATTTCTCCTGAGATTTCACAACCCTCTCCCAGACCATTTTCAGCTTTAAAAGCGACAACAGAAGGTACGCTGGCGACTAATGAACCACCTTCTGGGAAAAAGCTGATATCAAGTTTATCTCTAAGGTAATCAGTACTATCAGAGATCAATTTACCAGCATCTTTCGGATTTATGATCAGAATATTCCTTCTAAAAAATAGCTGATTCCCCCAGTTACGCATATAATTTGTGTAAGCTCTTAAATAATATTGTCCTGAAGGGAGGGTATCAGGAAGTACAAAATCTCCATTCCCTAATCCTTTATAAATTCTTACAGTACGTTTACTGATTATTTCAGAGCCGGGAGAGATAAGTTCAACATGAAGGTTATTGCTATGATCGGAAAGTAACCTTTCTGAGGCTTCAAGCAGGTAGGCTTTGAACCAGATATCATCACCCGGGTAATAAATATCCCGATCAACATGCAGATATACTTTTTCAATAATATTAAGTGAATCCTCAGTGAGTTGATTTTGAATATTTACTCCCTGATGACAGGAAGCAGATCTGCATAATACCGTGAGCAGAAAAGCAAATATGCTGAAAATCTTCAATATGAATTCAGGTTAGGAGTACTTGTTTATCTAAAGTATAACAAATACCATACCAAAGTAAAGAAATAAAAGTAGAAAAAAGTACTGTCACAGTGAGACACCGAGGATCACAACTTGTCCTGTTTTATCAGGAGAGATACACAGAGAAGTATCATCAGGATCCAGCCACCTGTGGGAGTTGGGAGTAAATGAGCAGGAAATAAGCGGTAAGCAGGAATATATAAGGATAGTCACAGTGAGATACATAAAAATTATAATCTTGAAAATTCAGGGTTTTTCCGCCAAAAAATCAAAGGCTCCTTGCCTAAGGTGGATGCCATATTCAAGCCAGGCTTTGAGGCACGCAAGAAAATTAGCCCAGCCTTCTGTGTTACCTTTCAGCCATTTAATACCGGATTCATCATTTTCCCTGCTCTTTTCAGTAACGGTTACAAGTGTAGAATTATTTATTTTTGGAGTAAGTCTTATTTCAGCAAGAAGCTCAAATCCATCTACATCCCAGTAGAAAGATATATATTTATTATTTTCAATCTTTCCGACACGAATGGGGAATTCCATGTCAAATTCAGGAAAACGCCATATAATTGTTTTGCCCTCCTCCATTCTGCCGCTGGCTTTTGAGATGAAGTAGTTTGACATTTTATTGTCATCAACTATAGCTTCAAAAACCTCACTGACTGGTTTTGATATCTGGAGAGCTGCTTTTATTTCTAGAGTAACTGGTTTCATTGTATATGGATTTTCTTTATTCTTCGTCAAGTCTTTAGATCTAATTAACAAATCCGTCGAAGTGTTTGTTTATCACTAAAAGCAATTAATCCTATAAGCACTACGGTAACAAACATGCTTGCTGTATGCCGGGAAGACACAAATGGCTGTAAGGTTATTTTTAATTCTGTTTATTTGGGACCCTGGATTTAAAATCATTGATTCTTTTGTGTTTAAGGGTTATCATCTTATCGAGGACTATCATATTAAAATTTATTGCCACAATCCTCCATTCCCCCGTATTCAATCTGGATTGTCGAATGTTCAATATTGAATTGATTATGAAGGTGATGTTGAATAGAACTGATAAAACTAACATTAGTTGGCTCGCAGGTTGTCAGGTGTACTGTAAGAGCAGTATTTGTGGTTCCTAATGACCAGATATGCAAATCGTGAACCCCGGCAACTTCCTTTAAACCTGCAAGATAATCCCGAACCTGTTCAATCTTTATATTATCAGGAACCGCATCAAGAGCAAGATTGACAGAATCAATCAATAAATCATATGAACTGTATAGTATTACAGCAATAATTATAAATGAGACTAGTGAATCAATCCATAAGATTCCGGTAAAAAACATTATAATACCTGCGAAAACAACGCCCAGTGAAACAAGAGCATCGGCAACAAAGTGGACAAAAGCGCTACGTATATTAAGGTCATTCTTCTTTTCCTTCATAAAAAGCCATGCTGTAAATGCATTTACTACAATACCAATTGCTGCCACAATCATCATACTATTTGCATTTACCTGCATCGGCTTATTGATTCTTTGAATGGCCCCATATAGGATAATCCCTACTGCAACCAATAAAAATATTGTATTAAGCAATGCGATGAGTATTGTGGAACGACGAAACCCATAAGTGAATTTGAGTGTCGGTTTACGCCGGGAGAGAATAATTGCAATCCATGAAAATGCCAGAGCAAGAACATCGCTGAGGTTGTGCCCGGCGTCGGCCGTCAATGCCATTGAGTTAGAAAAATAACCAGCTGTGGCTTCAGCAATTACAAATAGTATATTTATTGTAATTCCTATCCTGAAGGCATTACCTATTTTAAGATTTCTGTTATGAGAATGATTGTGTTCCATAAATCATTTTTGCAAACAATATTCAATATTACCTGCAGATCAAAGACTAATGTGTGCCATCGCCCTTTGCTACTTTTCGTACTTCCACACTGTTGCCTTCACCCTGTAATACCGGGCATCCCTTTGCAAATTCCACAGCTTCATCAACAGAGCCGGCCTTTACAATGATAAAGCCACCTATGGTTTCTTTTACCTCTCCAAACGGTCCGTTTGTAACGACATTATTTGGTCTTACAACTCTGGCATCATCAAAGGCCAATCCGTTTCCACCTGATAATTTATTCTGGGCTGAGATTCCACCCGTCCAGTCTCTTGTTTGTTTCATCCAGATTTGTATTTGTTCGGGAGAAGCAACCTTATGACCATCCTCATGTCTGAAAATAAGCATAAATTCGTCCATCTTGTTTTGATTTAATAGTTAATAATCTATGTTTATATCTAAATAACAATTGAAAAGAAAAAATTGGTCATAACCACAAAACTATTTAAAGTTTGTCTTATTATTTATAACCAAAAAGAGGAATGAAAACAATTTTAATTTTCATTTTTTCTTTTCAATATTTACATAACATTTTTTCTGAAATTCTGATAGCAGGAATAACTGGCTACTGCAGCACCGGGAAGTTTAGTTTCTCAATAAGCTCATAATAACTCTCAATAATGTCATCAGCACCTGCTTCAGTCAATATGCTGCCTGGGAAGGAGCTTGTTAATCCATATACGAAGAGGCCGGCTTTTTTAGCAGAAATAATTCCATTAGGCGAATCTTCAATCACGATTGAAGATTTCGTATCTGCAGGCAGTTTTTCAAGGGCTTTCAGATAAGGATCGGGATAAGGTTTATGCAGATTTGTGTCAGCTTCTGTTATTACGAGATCAAACATCATTGAAATGTTATAAATTTCATCAACCAGTCCAAGGCTATATATTGAAGTAGAACTTACCAGGGCTGTCTTGATTCCCTTGTTTTCTACCAATTGAAGAAAAGGGAAAAAGCCATCAATCAGCTTCAGTTCTTTAATGATTTCTTCAAAAATCATCTTTTTTGCATCTTGCAGCATCAGTGAAGATCGCTTCAGGGGATCGAGACTGTCAGAAACATGATCAAAAAAAACCATATCGGGTCTCCCTTTATAATTATCAAAAATATTTGCAGGATAGGGAATCCCGAATTTTTTCAGAACAATTTTCTTTGCTTTTGCATGAACCGGTTCGGAGTCAATAACCACTCCGTCGAAATCGAAAAGAATGGTCCTAATATCAACGATTTTTTTCTGAGTCTCGGGCATTTTTCTCATAATTTTTTTGAAGCTAAATCCAGAGTATGAATTATCAGACTAGTCCCGCCAAAGTCCCCATGTCCCGGAATCACAATTTTTGCCGTTTTGAATTTTCGCAACACTTTAGTAATAGTCTCCGGATAGGCAACCAGATCACCATCCGTAGTATTTCCGAGATTAGTGGAATTGAGGCTTTTAACCATGCATCCGGGAAACAGAATTTTTTCTGACGGAAGCCAGACAACTATGTTATCCGTAGAATGAGCAGCGCCTAAAAAATAGCAGTCAATCACTTTATCGCCAAGAGATATCTGTAAGGAATCACTGAAACCATGGGCTGGTACCGGAAATCCTTTTGACCTGGCAATGTCAATAG
>DCFT01000060.1 GCA_002319885.1 Bacteroidales bacterium UBA1797 | reverse complement strand
AACGAAGTGAGGAATCTTACAGAACCTGGAGAATTGCCATTTATGTCTGATTTTCAAATTTTTATTCTAAATTCTTTTGAACTCTTATAAAGATGTGTATAAAGATTAGCTTAGCGGCTGGTATAAAGGCTAGCTTTAGCGGTGAGGGAGGTCGACTTATTTAAAGTTCTATAGCAGGATCCCAGAATTTTTCCTCGAAATTCATTATTCTGTCATTTTCAATAATGATGCCTTCATTTTGAAGCAGTTGTTCCATCGTTGTTGAATTACCGAAGTGATATTTTCCGGTGAGTAAGCCATTACGGTTAACAACCCTGTGAGCCGGAATGAATTCCATATTATTATGGCTCACATTAAGGGCCCATCCAACCATGCGGGCTGACCTTCCGGAGCCAAGATAACGGGCAATTGCACCATATGAAGTTATCCTTCCGTACGGGACGCACTTTGTCACTTCATAAACTTTAGTAAAAAAGTCATTATCCGATTTGAGCTTTGGCCGGGACATTATCGATGATTTTTTCTTTATCAAGTCTGAATGAAAGATAATTAATTTTCAGACCTGCATCGAGAAAGATTTTTTCATAGTGAGTTTTGATTGAAAGAAGATCCTCAATTTTTTCATCATACAGATCTTTAGTGGAGAGGACAGTTTCCAGTTTATTATAAGTTAGAACCTTATTTGTGAAATCAAAAAGCTCGGTGTTGTCTGTTTTGAGATGGATCAGGCCTTTGTTTTTCAGAAAACTGCGATAAGAGTTAAGGTACCATGGGGAAGTAAGCCTTTTATTTGAGTTTCTTCCGCCCGGATGGGGATCAGGGAAGGTAATCCAGATCTCATCAACTTCATCTTCAGAAAAAAAAGAAGTTATGAATTCAATTCTTGTTCGCAGGAAGGCAGCATTTGGCAATTTCTTTTCATTGGCTGTTTTTGCTCCGCGCCACATGCGGGCACCCTTGATATCAATTCCTATATAATTTTTATCAGGAAAGGAGTTTGCCAGCCCGACAGTGTATTCCCCTTTGCCGCATCCAAGTTCCAGTACAATTGGATTGGTATTTTTGAAAAGTTCCCTGTTCCATTTACCTTTTATAGGGTGATCTTTGCCTGCAATATCTCCTATTAAAGGCTGGATTACATTTTCATAAGATCCCAACTCAGTCCATCTGGCCAGTTTGTTCTTTCCCACCTCCTGAGTTTTATTTTTTATACTTTTCTATCCTTAATCCGAAATCATAAACGCCACTCAGATTCTCCACACGCATGCCATGTTGAATCTTAAATATATATGTGCCTTTTAAGGGGAAAAATACGTTTGATTTATAAGGCAGATTCAGTTCATGAATATCACCAAATCCTCTTCCATACCAATTTCCTTTTTCATCAGCCAGATTATACTGGAGAGTATCAGTAATCATTTTACCGTCGGGTGAAGTTGTGCTCACAAAAAGAAAAATATTACGAAATGGATAGGATGAACCATTTCTGATTGTGAAAATTACATTATTGCTGTTAATGGTATCAGTAATGGGGACCTTAAAAACTACTATATCCATCAGTTTCCAACTTTCTCCGGTCATAGCCTGGGAATTTGTGTAAATAACCCTGCTGTTGCATGATAAGAGTGATAATAAGAGTGTTAATATTAAAATAAATGAAAATCTATTTATTCCTTTTATCATTGAATCTTCTGTTTTTTCTTTTGTGAGGATTCTTATTCTCCTGGTTTTTCTTTTCTGGCGGATCGAATCTTGTAAGGCTGTTATTTTTCAACAGGTCCTGTGACACAGGTGTAATCTCCCATGCCTCATCAACCAGTTTAAGTTTTTCGACTTTTTTCCCTTTTCTGTTGATAGCCTGAATTTCTCTGACTCTCTGAACCGGCAGTGCTATAATATTTGCATTTGAATGAGGATCAGTTGAATACCAATATAAACCTTTATGAACCTCCAGCTTTTGGAAATAAGCAGTACAGTCGAGAGCTTCAAGTGGAACATCCCTTGGCGGAAAGGATCTCTGTGCATCAACATAGCAGTCGAGTTCAAAGTTAAGACAGCATTTTAGTTTACTGCATTGTCCGGCAAGTTTCTGTGGGTTAAGTGATAACTCCTGATATTTTGCATGAGTAGTTGTAACAGAAATAAAATTGGTAATATGTGTTGCACAGCAAAGTTCTCTTCCGCATGAGCCTATTCCTCCTATTCTTCCTGCTTCCTGGCGCGCACCTATCTGACGCATTTCTATTCTCACCCTGAATTCATCGGCCAGTACTTTTATAAGCTGACGGAAGTCTACTCTCTCATCGGCAATGTAATAGAATATGGCTTTTGTCTTATCACCCTGGTATTCTACGTCGCCTATCTTCATATTAAGTTTGAGTTCTTCAGAAATCTTTCTGGAGCGTAACATGGTAGTGGTTTCCATTTTTTTCGCCTCCTCCCATTTCTGGATATCAACAGCTTTTGCCTTGCGGTAAACCTTTTTCAGATCATCGGGTGCGGGATACGTTTTGAGCTTTTTTAATTGTTCCTGAACGAGCGGTCCAACCATTGATACCCTTCCAATATCATGACCCGGCGAGGCTTCTACGGCAACGACATCACCTATCTCAAGTCTCAGGTCGTTTACATTTCTGAAAAATCCTTTCCTCGTGTTTTTGAATCGGATTTCCACAATGTCGTTCAGCACCGGTGTTTCAGGTAAATCCTTCAACCAGTTGAAAGAATCCAGCTTATTGTATCCTGGTTTATATGTTATGTCAGGCATCCGGATTTCTTCTCCGGTCTGCCCTTGATTATCTTCATTATCTGTCATAAAACTCTTTTGATTCAGATTTTACTTCGCAAAAGTAGTGAATAATTGAATCAATTTCAATAATCGTTGTAATGATCAGCGGATAAGCCTGGTAACCTTTAATGCCAGGTCGAGGAAAATTATTTTTGCATTCCCGTTTGATTCAATATGTGAATAAACAAGGTTAAGTTCCTCATTTAGAGGATATATATTGGTTTGATTAACAGAGGGATGAAATTTCCCGGAAAAGTCAGCTTCATCGCCAGCAAGATATACCAGTCTGTTCTTTAGCTGACCGAGTGAAAGCATAAGGTTTTCCCTGAGGAGTCTCAGCGCGAAGGTGATAAAGTTTTTCTGGGCTTCCCTGCCTGTTGAAGCTATCTCTTCAGACCAGTTGATTAATGAAATAATGTCGCGTTTCCAGGCAAATCTCATCAGACTTTTGAACCTTTCCAGATTTGCGACCGAATAATCTTCGTTTTCAATAAGCTCAATTGCCCTGGTGATATTTCCATTTGATACCCGCGATAAATCGGCAGCCTTACCGGCAGTTATGTTAAATCTGTTTAAAAGATATTTTTCAATGGCCATGCCAGTGAAAGACGGAATTTTAACAAGCTGGCACCTTGAAAGAATTGTTGGTATTACTTTATCGGGTTCTTCAGAAACAAGCAGGAACAGGGTTTTTTCAGGAGGTTCCTCAATCATCTTCAGAAGTTTATTGGCTGTAGCCTGATGCATTTTTTCAGGAAGCCAGATAATCATTATCTTGAAGTCTGATTCAAAGGTTTTCAGGCTTAATTTTTTAATTATTTCGGAAGCTTCCGAAGCAAATATCATCCCCTGGGCGTTTCCGACCTCAATGGAATCCATCCAGTTATTAAAATTAAAATATGGTGACTTCCTGACAAACTCTCTCCATTCTTCTAAATAATTATCGCTTACCGGGTCGGTAACTTTTTTACCTTTTATCACAGGAAAGACAAAATGGAGATCGGGATGGATCAGCTTCTCATATTTCACACACGACTTACAGGTACCGCATGAATCATGATCTGTACGGTTTTCACAACTTATATACCTGGCATAGGCCAATGCGAGGGCCATGCTGCCGCACCCTTCAGGTCCGGCAAAAAGTTGTGCATGGCTTACTCTCTCTTCTTTTACTGACCGGATGAGCTTCGCCTTTATTTCCTGCTGACCTGGAATCCGCTCAAAATTCATAAATCTGTCTCAAAAAATTAATATAACGATAAGTTTGAGTGTCTGTTACCTTATTTAATGGCTTTTAGAGCAGCATCATAGTCCGGCTCATGTATATGTTCAGGAACCAGTTCGGTATAAATGACCGTTCCTTTTTCATCTACTACGACTATAGCCCGTGCATAAAGTCCTACCACTGGACCATCTACATAATCAACACCATATGCTTTTCCAAATTCTCTGTCGCGGAAACCTGACAATGTGATAACATTATTAATGCCTTCGGTGGAGCAGAACCGGCCATGTGCAAATGGAAGATCTTTCGATATCCCCAGAACAGTGACATTCTTCAATCCGGCGGCCATTTGATTGAATTTTCGGACTGTTGTTGCACAGACTGATGTGTCGAGACTCGGGAATATATTCAGAATAACTTTTTTCCCTTTAAGTTCTGAAAGGGATAATGAACCGAGATCAGACTTTACAAGTGTAAACTCAGGTGCTTTACTACCTGTTGCCGGCAGATTGCCTGAAGTATTTACCGGATTTCCTTTGAATGTAATTTTTGCCATAACTTTTTTTCAAATTTAATTAAACTTTTATGAAGAGGAAACATTTATCAGAACTGAATGGTTCAGTCCTTTGTATGTTTACCATTCTCTGTATAACTCTGTGTCTACTCTATGCAAAACTGTGTAATGAAAAGGTCAGGGACTTACACAGAGACACATAGAGGAGCACAGAGAATCACTGAGCAGAGTATAAAGAGGCACAATTATTTATTACAATAAGTTGATTTATTGCATTTAAATATTTCCAAAAATAATGTAGGTTTGTAAAAGAAAAATTTCTTGTGTTAAATAAAAATATTTGATCTATGAAAATGATTCAGGACTTTAATTTCAAAGGGAAAAAGGCCATAGTAAGGGTTGATTTCAATGTGCCTCTCGACAAAAAAACTTTTATGGTAACAGATGATACACGTATCAGGGGAGCATTGTTGACAATAAATAAAATACTGAATGATGGAGGATGCCTGATCTTAATGTCCCATCTTGGAAGACCCGAAGGGCGGATGGAAAAATATTCCCTGAAGCCTGTTCTTCCGGTTCTTGAAAAACTTCTTGGCAGGAAGGTGTTGTTTGCTGACGATTGCCTGGGAGAATCTGCAGTAAAAATGTCCGCTGAACTTAAGCCAGGTGAGGTATTACTGCTTGAAAATGTTCGCTTTTATCCCGAGGAAGAAGGAAAACCCATTCTGCCTGAAACAGTCACTGATGAGGAGAAAAAAGCTGCAAAAGCTGAGATGAAGATCAAACAGAAAGAGATGGCAAAGAAATTGTCGGGATATGCTGAAATTTATGTTAATGATGCATTCGGTACTGCTCATCGTGCCCATGCTACCACGGCTGTAATGGCCGATTTCTTTGATACTGACAAAAGAATGTTCGGTTTTTTGATTAACAGTGAACTTGCTGCTATGGATAAGGTTCTTAAAGATCCCCGGAGGCCATTTACAGCAATAATGGGAGGCGCAAAAGTTTCTGATAAGATAATGTTGATTGAAAACCTTCTTAACAGGGTGGATAATCTGATTATTGGAGGAGGGATGACCTATACCTTTATTAAAGCTATGGGCGGCAAGATCGGTAAATCACTATGTGAGGAAGACAAACTTGATCTTGCTCTTAAACTCATTGAAAAAGCAAAAGAAAAGAAGGTTAACCTTTATCTTCCTGTTGACAGCCTGAATGCTGATAAGTTTGATAATGATGCTAATACTAATGTTACTCCGGCTGATGCTGTTGAAGACGGATGGATGGGTCTTGATATTGCTGAGAAAACTATAAAGGAATTTTCATCAGTTATTGAAAACTCAAAAACTATTCTCTGGAACGGACCAATGGGTGTTTTTGAAATGGAGAAATTCTCAAAAGGGACAACAGCTGTCGCTAAAGCCATTGCAGAAGCCACATCGAAAGGCGCATATAGTCTGATAGGCGGTGGTGATTCTGTGGCTGCTATAAACAAAAACGGACTGGCTGATAAAGTGAGCTATGTTTCAACTGGTGGTGGGGCGATGCTTGAATACATGGAAGGGAAGAAACTTCCGGGCATAACTGCAATCCGGGGAGAGTAGCAAAAGAAGAATTCGATTAACCACAAATCGAAGCGAAGCGAAGATCCTGACCGAAGTGTTGGGAGGGCACAAAGGAAATTCACAAACCTGCCTGCCGGCAGGCAGGGGACACAAAGTTTTCAATATCACGATTTTCTCTTTGTGCACTTTGCGCCTGCTTTGTGTCCTTCGTGGTTTGAAATACTTTTTTAGGCACTCGTTTTTTATGTAATGAACCAATCTCTATAGCGGCCTGTTTAAATCATATTGAGATATATCGGATTATCTGAAAATTATTGTTTTTCATGAAATATCCGAAAACTATTATCTTTACATAATGAAAAGACAGGTAACTATATTTCTTGCACTCATTTCGATTTTTACAGGTTGTACAAAAAAAGAATCAACCCGGACATCGGGCATTGATACAATAGATAATACCACATACTACTCTGCCTCTTATTTTCAGTACGGGTTTTATTTTCCTGGTGCAAAATTAGTCGCTACAAGTACCACACCCGGGCCCGATATCGTACTATTTGTAAATATTGAAAATCCTGACAGCCCGCATCTGACCTTACAGAGCGACAATCTCAAGCCATCTTTTTATAAGGTTGGAGATTATGCTGACGAGCCAACTGCCCAATCGGCTTTTGATAATCTGAAAACGGTTGCAGTGACACAATGGCAGGATATGGCTGATCCTATAAATCCCCACCAGGTTTGGATATACAGATCGGGAGCCGATAACTATACTAAAATCAGGATTGTCAGTACAGTTAATGAAACACGACAAAGTGTAGTCTATGGCGAATGTACTTTTCAATGGGTTTATCAATCTGATGGTTCAACAACTTTTTCTGGCAAATGATAATGGGATTGCCAGATTTCCAAAACCGGATTTTTAATATACAAAACCAGGAAGACTTCCTTGAAATTGCTCTGGAAGTCTTTAGATATCAATATAATAACAATATAATCTATCATGAATTTGTAAAAAGTCTTGGGAAAGATGTTTCAGGGATAACGACTTTTTACCAGATCCCTTTCCTTCCTGTAGAGTTCTTTAGAAATCATGAAATTCTTACGGGTAGTCTTCCTGTTGAAATGATATTTGAAAGCAGCGGTACTACCGGGTCAGGAACCGGGAAACACTATGTAAATGATTTAAGACTGTATGAACAAAGCTTTCTGAGATCATTCAGGATTTTTTACGGGGAACCGGAAGAATTTCTTATTACTGCCCTGCTTCCTTCCTATACCGAAAGAAAGGGGTCTTCACTTGTTTATATGGCTGATAACCTGATTAGGAGAAGTAAAATTATTTCCAGCGGGTTTTATAAAAATAACCTCAATGACCTTATTTCATCAATTGAAAAGGCAAAAGAAAAGAATCAGAAAATCTTGCTGCTGGGCGTCAGCTTTGCATTGCTTGACCTGGCGGAAAATCAATCACCCGACCTTTCCGGGGTGATTGTAATGGAGACAGGGGGAATGAAAGGGCGTCGGAAAGAGCTTACCCGCCCGGAACTTCATTCCATTCTCAAAGAAAAATTTAATGTTTCTTCAATTCATTCGGAGTATGGTATGACTGAATTACTGAGTCAGGCTTACTCTAAAGACAAGGGGATTTTTTATTGTC
Source organism: Bacteroidales bacterium UBA1797 (assembly GCA_002319885.1). Taxonomy (GTDB): domain Bacteria; phylum Bacteroidota; class Bacteroidia; order Bacteroidales; family VadinHA17; genus LD21. The sequence goes on along the minus strand of DCFT01000060.1, from coordinate 2,062 downwards.
CGCCGTGGATGAAAATCATTCTTAGAGACCCCCAGGACCCATTGACCTGTTATAATGAACCATACAGGACAGGAGGCATAAATATTATTGATCTTGCAAACATTAATTCATGCTCCTTTATTGCCACAGGCGATCTCGGCAAGCTTCACGATGATGATGGATTTGAAGTACTTGGAAGGTTCGATAACAGCGATATACGAGGCTGTAATCTGCTTGTGGTATAGCGATCACCAGGTAACTCTGCACATTGATAATATTTTACCCGGTGTGATTAAATTATCTATAATCCGAGTTTTGTCTTTATTTCGTCAGGGAGAGCATTTTTATTCACCATTATAGAAATTGTTTTAGCCCTTACATAATTCTCAGATATATTAAGGTATCCGGCGAAAGGACTCCTTTCTGTTCCCCATGAGTTCTTTGTAATATAATATTTGGTGCCATTCTGATCTTTGACAATTCCTGTTATATGCATCAGGTGATCGTCGGTAGTTGTCTTATTATCATATCCTTCTTCGCGTGATTCCTGGGTTACTTTTGCTTCGGGAAAAGGCCTGTTGAATTTATAAGCTTCAGCAGAACGTTCTTCTTCAGACATTTTACCATACCTTGCTTTGTCGGCATTGGAGTATAGATCGGTATTTTTAATTTCCGGGATAATTGCAACTCCTTTGGAATGAGAGAAACCTTTTTCGCTCACGTCTCCATCCCAAGCAATAGTATAACCCTTTTTAAGAGATGAATCCATTACTTCAACGAGTTCGTTAATGGGTATGTTATAGTAATTCATTTTCCTCCAGTTGTCAGGAATAGGAAGCAGTCCCTGAGTATAGAATGGGAAGATGGTAAATGATGTGATCTCAACATAATCTTCAGTTTTAATACCAAGGCCGGCAGAGAAAGATTTTGGGGTATACCCTACACCTTTATAGGTAAATGACTGAGGTACTTTGCCAAGATAAGTGTCGAGTATTGCATCAACAATAGTGAAATACTGATCACTTTCCCTGTTTCTTTTTACAGGTACTGCGGCTACGGCATTTATAAAAGCATTAAGTTCACCGTGGTTATGGTTAGGCATACTGTAATTAAGACCAGTATATACCTCCTCAGGTACAATACCGTTCCTGGCAAATTCAATCATCCAGTCATGTCCGACGCCTCCCTGACCAAGGTTTCCTTTACCCTGCTGGATGAAGTTATCTTTCAGACGATCGACGTAGTCGAATCTATCTATATACATTTCGGATAGGTCATACTCCCCCTTTCCCATTCGAAGAAGTTCTGATTCGATAAATGAAGTTGTGGCAAAATCCCAGCAGGTACCAGTACTTGCCTGGTTTTTAACAGGGGTTGCCTTCAACTCTATAACAGGAGTAAACTTATAACCTTCATCGGTTTTTGAAGTGGCAGCAGTGTTTTTCTTTTGGGAAAAAGATGGCACAATAATCAGCGCCAGTATCAGAGTCAAAAAAAATTGTTTTTTCATATTGTGAAATCTATTGTAATAAACCAGAAAAATAATTGAATTTATTCAGCCGCCAAGCTAACAAAATATAAATAAAAAACCTGATTTTGAAGCTTCAAATGTTTTAATGTTCAAACGTTCAAGTCTTCATTTTTTTCCAATAAAATCATCAGCACTAATACCTGGTACAATATTTGCAATCATAACTTCATGATAATATTAATAGTACGCCAGGGTTTAATTGATCATTTGACTTATACTTCTAAGCCATGAGACACAATTATAAACCATCCACCAGAACAATTATTGCACTAATTGCTGTTTCTCTGATATTAATGTGCCGCAATATGCAAGCCCAGCCAGGTTATCCTTCGCGACCTTACCGTCAGGTTATTGTTCCGTATCCGCCGGCACATGATAACCGGCAGAGTTATAACCCATATATCCAAACCGGCGGCGTTCAGCCTTTAATAAACTTCAGCATCCATTTTGATCCTCTGATCAGCTGGTTTTCAACTGAAAGTTATGATACTCGTAATGACGGGGTGGTACCTGGATTTAATTTTGGTATTTCATATAACAAATATTTTGGTC
>DCFT01000051.1 GCA_002319885.1 Bacteroidales bacterium UBA1797 | reverse complement strand
CCACTAATTTTATCTATTTGTCTTAGCTGGTTTTCAGTAATTCCTGTTTCTCCACCTGCCGGATAGACAATGATCTCATTACTATAATCTGAAAATGAATTGGAAACAGAAACTTTCAGACAATTGCCCAGGATACCCATCGATGATATCGCAAAAACCCCGATAATTATTCCAACTGCTGCAAGAATAGTACGTACAACTCTTCTTTCCAGATTCCTTTTCGCAAGTTGAACATAAATATTTCCAGGCTGTTTAACTATTTTCATTGGAAATTTCACCATCAATGAGCCTTATATTTCTGTTTGAGTAATCCAGAAGCGCCGGATCATGTGTTACTACAACCACTGTTGTTCCATTGAGATTGAGATAATTAAGTAACTCCATGATTTCCCTTCCGGTTTTTGTGTCAAGGTTACCGGTCGGTTCGTCCGCAAGAAGTAGAGACGGAGAATTTGCAAGAGCTCTAGCAATTGCTACTCTCTGCTGCTGCCCGCCTGAAAGTTCATAGGGTTTATGAGATGCATATTTTAAATCGAGATTTACCTGCCCCAGTAATGACAATGCCCTTTTTTCTCGCGTTAGTTCCGGAATTTTACTAAATACCATTGGCAGCTCAATATTTTCCAGTGCGGTCAGAGTCGGTACTAAATTGAAATGCTGAAAAATAAACCCAATGCTGCTTCTACGAATAGCCGTCAGTTGTTCATCATTAAGTTTTGAAATATCCACGCCATTTATTTTTACAACTCCTTTCGTTGGAGTATCGAGGCATCCTATAAGATTAAGAAGAGTAGATTTTCCCGAGCCCGATGCACCCATAATTGTAAGGAAATCCCCTTTTTCAATAGAGAAACTCACGCTTTTGAGTGCATCAATATTATTTGAGCCAAGTGTATATGTTTTTGTAATTTCCTGTAATTCTACAACCTGTTCTAACATAAAACACTCAACTATCCTCATCTCTCTGGTTCGTTTTCTTCTGCTTTTTCCAGGAATACCCAATGATTCCAAAAACCGCTATGCATAGAACTAAACCAATAACATACACTAGAGGAGATGTTTCCTTGTTGTCAGTTTGAGCAGGTAACTCCACCGAATTTAAAGCAACAGATTTTGTAAACGATGTAAAAGCATTGTCAGTGCCTCTAAATTCGATTAACAGAGGAATTTCTGAAGTTCCCGGAGAAACTAAGGCTGATAATTCAAAACTGCTGAAATCATCCTTCTCAAGACTGCCTACAAAGTAACTTGGATAGGGTTGAGTAGAATTAACGCCTTTTGAATCGAGTACTGAAATTGCGACATTTTTCATATCAGTTGTCCCGATATTGTTAATTTCTCCGGTAATTGTGTACCCATTTCCTGAATCTTTTGTTTCGACATTTGTTAAAGTCAATGTTGGTTTTGAGATCACATTAACGTCCGTACTTATCGTTTCACTCTTGTGGAGGTTATCCCCGTTGAAATAGGATGCTATGCATTTGATCTTTTTAGTTCCTGAATTTGAGTTTACCGTGTTTACTGTAAATTCGACAGTTGAGCTATTTCCGGCCTGAACGATTCCGACAAAAATATTAGAAGGAGAAATAAAAGCGTCTTCACAAGAAGGGCTCAATATGACATTATTGAGGTCAGTAGAGCGTGGATTTATTATGTTTACCTTCATTGTAGAGATTTCATTAATCATATTATAAGGAAGATTCAAAAAAACAACCTGTATATTCTTATCATCAATTTTTATCGGGACTTTATAATTTAAATCATACATATCACTTCCACCGACTAACTCAAAATTCAAGAAGTGAGTTCCGCTTGATGCCTCTTTTTTGGCCTTGACATTGAATGTTAGATTCAGTGTGTCGCCAGGTCCTACCAAACCTATATTCGAATAACCTTTACCCAATACTTCTATTCCATCTGTTCCAATAAGTGATGCACTGACAATATATGCATTCATATCGAATGTTTTACTGTCTTCCTGTACGTAGACATCTCCGGTTGCCATGTTCTTGAGAGATATGGTAACAGTCCCGTTATCCCCAGGGAAAAATGCGGGAGGGTCCACTTGATAGCTTAATTCTACAGTTGGCCTTACAGTAGTATCACCCGCAGCTTGAATTATGGAAAGTGTTAACAGTATAAGAATTGGAAGCAGCCTTACTGTTAGTTTTTGTATCAAGTCCGCCCTCCGACTAGTGAATAAAGTTGGAGAACAAGAGACAGGCCCACTGGAACACATATCGTAAGGATGGCATTTTTTGTTGACATGTTTCGTGCATGTACGAGTGCAAATACCCAAATATTTGCAGACAATAAGAAACATAAAATTGCAAATATTTGCGATGTAAGAGTTAGAGGGTTATTTGCCAACACATGTTTAATACTTTCTGCAAAAAGCTGTGGATTTTGTAATGAAGTATTTAATGAGGGTAGTACTACGTATAAAGCAAAAAGACCTACAATACCGCTAAATAACTGTGGCACAAATCCATAGCTTACAAATTCCAGCGTTCTCCAAAAAGAGCCCTCAGAATGGAATACAGACGATATTAAGTAGAAAACTCCGGTCAATATAAGCCACATCCCAAAAGTTGCAATTAAGGCCCAGATGACGATACCTATATTCATAATAAATGCATAAGAACTTGCATTCGAAGGAAGAAGTTCTTTAGTTGTATTTATCATTAGAAGGCCTGAACCCATTGAAATTATGGATCCAACAAGCACTATCAATACAGGGTATTTAAAACTGACCTCAGTTTTTGATTTCTCACTAAAAAACAAATTGGGATTAAATAATAAATCTTTCATATTTATTCCTCAAAGTATGAATTTTATTAAACTGCATTCACATAATAAATTCTATTGTGAATTACTTTTATGGTATTTAAATATAATTTCAACTGCTCTCGCGCTTAATAACCTGAGTTAGACTTTCCAACGATATAGAAATAATTGAATTAGTGTTGAACAAAATAATATTCTGAAGAGGGTTAAGTTATTCAGTCCGGCTTCTACATTTATCAGATTTACTCGAGAATCGAGCAAAACTTCTTCATTCC
>DCFT01000134.1:2468-3534 GCA_002319885.1 Bacteroidales bacterium UBA1797 | reverse complement strand
TACTTTAGGCACTTCAAACTATTTATAGTAATTTCGATCAGTTTTTAAAGGTATTAAATATGTCAGAATCGAAATTTTATCATTTTACAGCTTCAGGAACATTTTATTGTACCGAAACGATCGACAAAGCTATTGCAGCAACGACTGAAGGAGGATTTGTGTGGTTCAATTTTTATCAGCCCTCAAAAGAGATACTCTCTTCTCTGGTAAATAAGATCGGCATTCATCCATTATCAGTAGAAGATTGCTTTGATGAAGAGCAGGTCCCGAAAATTGAATATTTTCAGGATAATACATTTATTATTTTTAATTCTTTCAGTTATATAAAAGGTGTACTTTTCATCGATGAGGTTAACCTGTTTATCGGGAAGAATTTTTGCATTACTGTCAGCGGATATAAGTCGGAAGGAAGAAGACCTCTTAATAATATTGAAGAGGAAATAGAAAACGGCAGTACAAATGCCAGGACAGGTCCCGATTTCTTAATGCATATAATTCTCGACAGGCTTGTTGATGCTAAATACCAGGCATTTGATGATATGGAAGTTGAACTGGAAGAAGCGGAAGAATCACTTCTTGACAATGTTGAAAAATTTCAGCCTATGCAACTCATCCGTATGAGGAAAAATCTGATGAGGCTGAGAAAAACGTTGTATCACGAGAGGGAGATCCTGATAAAGATCTGCAGGCTCGATTGTCCTTTTATAACAGAAAAAGCAATTGTTCATTATCGCGATATATATGATCATCTGGCTAAATTCTTTGAGTTGACTGAAACATACAGGGAGATCGAAACAAGTCTTATGGAGTTATATACCTCGCTTCTCAATAATCTGATGACTAAAATGTCTAATGATACTAATACATCTGTAAGGAGGCTGACTCTCATTGCTACCATTTTTATGCCTTTGACACTTATCGCCGGTATTGGTGGCATGTCGGAGTGGACAATGATGACAGGACCCGATCACTGGGAGGTTACTTACCCGCTTTTTCTTTTAGGGTTGGTGATTATAGGCGTTGTCAATTATTATCTCATCAGGAGGATGGAAAAGAAGAAGGCATT
>DCFT01000134.1:0-2344 GCA_002319885.1 Bacteroidales bacterium UBA1797 | reverse complement strand
GAAATATTTAATCCCGATTATGAATGTCATTAATAAATTCAAACAGGTAAAGATTAGCGGGGCAAGCTCTCCCGGGAGGGGATCTTAATTGACTGGACTATTTCCTTTTCTTCCTGAATCTCTCCGCTATCAGGATTTTTTCGTCATAATACTTTGCTATAAACAGGTTCTTTACTGTTTCCGAGATCAAACAGCGGAAAATGCTTTTCTCCAAATGCTTTTATAGCATACGAAAAGAAAACTCCTGAAAGAATATCTATGCTGTAGTGTCCGCGGGCAAGGAATAATGCTGTTATAACAATTACCAGGCAGATAAAGATCAGCCATTTATAGCTCTTGTCTTTAACAAGAAGAAACAATAAGAATACATTCCCAGCATGTCCCGAAGGATATACTCCTAATTCATAGTTTGAAAACCCGTGAAACAGAGGGTCCGATCCATTGAACATCGGAGGATTCCCGAAAGGTGTCAATACAATGAAAACGCCTCTGACGATGTAAAAAATACCGGTCAGAAGCAAAAACATGGGGATCCTGCTGTAATCTTTTTTATGAACAATATATATTAAAACAAGCAAAATAGGTACCAGACAGAAGATGTCATAAATCAGAGAAACATTATAAAAAGGAAGATTATCAAGAATAAGATCGGAGAGCATTGGTAAGGTTTTCCCTTCACTCATGTAATTATGAAGGTAACTTTCCGAAGCAAAATTTAAACCGGCACCGGCTATTACTGCAAGGATACCATAATAGAAATATTTGCTTTTTACCACCGGAATAATGGATCGCAGCATATTTGACAAATAATCAAGAATTCTATTTTGTTCTTTATGGACCTGATTCATTTCCCTTTAATATAAACAGTTGTATCATATTCATCCGCAAAGTCAGAATTGGGATGAACAGCAAAGATAAAATTTAACTTGATATTAAATGTATAGAGCCTACGAGGATTCCTCAGACATTTCCTTATATATACTCATGATTTCACCTGAATACTCCTCCGGAGCTTCAATGTGGCCCCAACCTGTCGGGGTTTGCCATAATCCATCGTAGGCTGAGTCGTGGTATGATCTTATAATATGAGGGATTTGCTTTTCAGTAAGTATTTCATCGAGAAGCATCGCCTCAATCTCATTTTTAAACATAAGTATTTTTACAGGACGGCTCATGGTATTTACTTTCTTTCTGAAATAATTGAACAATTATTAAGCAGCACATCCATCAGAAAACCGGAACATTCTCCACGCAGGGTAATTTCTTCTCCGGTATAGAATTTTGATGCATCCGGACGGGGAGAGAATGTACAAATTACTGATGAAAGATCACTTCCGGTTTTAAGAGAAATATTGAGGTGATTGCTGTCAGCGGGAGTTATCGAGTTGATAATCCCCGTTACCTCAAGGATTTTGTTAATAAATTTAGCGGAAGCTTCTTTCTCATTATCTTCAAATTCTTTCTGCAGAATAGTTGATGTAATAACAAAATCGGGTTTTGCGCTGGCAGTATCGGGATGTTTCATATTAAACATATACAGGGCGTACAGGATCCCTGAAATTGCGATTGCCAACACAACAAATAATGCGACTTTAACCTGGAATTTCATTTAGGAAAGATAATAAAATTATAGTTACAGGATTCTTGTTCTTCTATTTTGATGCCAGAGGGGTATATTTCATGTTAACGGTAACCTCAAGTGTTTTATCAATCTTATCTCTGACAATTCCGGGGATATTTATCTTGTAATCCTCAGGAGTAATTTTGAATTTTGAGCTGGCGTTTAATCCGCCATTTACAACTTCAATAGTTCCCTTAGTGCTTATCTTGTTGGTAACATCGTGTATAGTAAGATCACCTTCCACGGTAACATCATAAGTTCCCGGCTTTGAAAAATCGACTGAAGAAAGATTTGTGATCTTTCCTTTAAATAGCGATTTTGGAAATTTATCCGACTCCATATAATTCTCATTGAAATGCTCTTCCATAAGTGCTCTGTCGAAATGGAATGACTTGATCAGCGCCTGGAAAACCATTTCTCCGGTTGAGATATCCAGAACTCCTGCTACCTGGTTATTGTCGCCTTTTATATCCTCCAGCGGAGTATGAGAGAAGAAACCGATATAACCATTCTTGGTCATGTATTTCTGTGCATTTACTGCAAGAACGATATTGAATAAAAAAGCAAATAATAATAAACGTTTCATAATGATTCTTTTAAGTAATATATACTGGTAAAATATCAAAAACTCATTTTATCTAGTCACAAAATACACAAGAGCGCTTTGTTAGAAACCTGAATTTCAATCTTTTGTGTTCTCCCGATAGCTCCCGTCCCGATAGC
>DCFT01000100.1:3086-3554 GCA_002319885.1 Bacteroidales bacterium UBA1797 | reverse complement strand
CTATCTTTTTACTGATCCTTTGTGCCATTCACTTGATATTGAAACTAAAAACTACTCCCGTCTTTTTTGCGGGCAGCAGCTCAATTATTATGTTGGGACTTTATTTAATGGTAAGATTCGGGAATAATGTTTTTATACCAAAACTGATATTGACTGTATTGGGACTTATCATGCTTGATTTCGTCTGGTATTATAAATACTTATCCAATGGCCCTGTTCTATTCTATTTAATGATTTTTGGTGCACTTATCCTTTGGGTTTGGGAGAGCAGATCTCTGATTATTTTGTTGATAGGATATTTCTTAAATATTGTGGCTCTGTTTATAATTGATTATTCAGCCCCTGATTCTTTATTCATGTATCCTGATAACAAAATCAGAAGTATTGATATTTATTTAAGCTTCATGCTGTATGTCTCACTGATGATTTTTCTGCTTTATATAGTCAAAAAGGACTTTTTACGACAAA
>DCFT01000100.1:1776-2695 GCA_002319885.1 Bacteroidales bacterium UBA1797 | reverse complement strand
AGGATAAGAACCAATACATAAACATTATCCAAAATAGCAGCGATAACCTGTTAAGACTTATCAATGATATAATTGACCTCTCAAAAATAGAAATTGGTGATCTGGAATTTAAATATTCTGATTTCAATATAAAAGAACTCTTTACAGAATTGAAAGAACTGCATACATTAGATATCTTAAAAAGAGAAAAAACTGATATACGACTTGAATTTCTCCTTCCAAAAGGGGAGATCTTTATTCATTCTGATCCTCTCCGTTTAAAGCAAATATTATCAAATTTGCTTGCTAACGCCATAAAGTTCACTGAACATGGCTTAATCAGATTTAGCTGTGAAAAGAAAGGCAGGGAACTGGTATTTTCTGTCTCAGATACCGGGACAGGGATCCCTGAAGATGATCAGAAAAAAATATTTGATCATTTTACTAAGTTTAATTACCATGGTATGAATAATGAGGGTACGGGAATTGGTTTGTCAATTGTTGAAAAATTAGTTACAATGCTCAATGGACGTATCTGGTTAAAAAGTGTCTTTGGAGAGGGCTCCACTTTTTATTTTTCAATACCTTATATTACTTCCTCCGACATTGTGGCTTCACCAAATAAATCTGAAAAAGAAAATCCGCTTCTAAAGATTGAAAACGTTAAAGCTATTCTTTTAGTAGAGGATAACATGACGAGTTTTATGCTAGTTAAAGAATTACTGAAACCATTAAATCTTGAAATCCATCATGTTACTGATGGAACTGATGCTATCAATTTCATAAAGACGAATCCATCTGTATGTTTAATCCTCATGGATATTAAATTACCTTTCATGGATGGATATGAAGCAACAAAAGCAATTAAGAAAACAAATCCGAAAATTCCTATAATTGCACAAACTGCATATGCCATGTTGGAAGACAAGGAAAAAGCAAT
>DCFT01000100.1:0-1462 GCA_002319885.1 Bacteroidales bacterium UBA1797 | reverse complement strand
AAGAAGTAGTTAATAAATATCTGTCGAATTAGACTTTATCCTGGCCCTTAGAGGTTATTAAACTGCACCTTAGCTTGAGCAGTTTGCCACAAAATTTAAACAGTTTAAACAACCCCCCTATACTCTGCAGGTGTTGATTATCGGTGTTAAAAATAAACTTCGCCGCTTTCCGGCTTTAGAAAAGTTATATCTCAATTTATGATAAAAAATGTACACTGAAAATCGTACAGTCGTAAAAAAATCATAATTTTATATAGTATACAATTAGACCTATAGACAGATAAGTCTAAACAAGACACTTTTATCTAATACCCCGACTCGGAAAAATTCAAATTACAAGATGATCAAAAGCTGTAAAGAAAACGGATCTAAATTAAATAAGCAGAAAAATGAAAAACATCTTACTTTTAGTTATTTCAGGATTATTGTTTACATCATGTAGCCAGAATCCCAAACAAGCTACTGCTTCCAACATGGAAACAAAAGCTATTGAGAGTTCCAACGCTGTAAGAGATGGAGTATTTATACACATAACAGAAAGTTATAGTGATCCTCATCGTGTTCTGATGCCTCTAAAAATGGCAAATATGATGGCGATGGACAAAGATGTAATTGTATATCTTGACATACACGCTGTTGAATTATTAGTTAAAGGAGCCAAAGACCTGACTTATTCTGATTTTGATTCATTTCAGACTTATATTAAACAATTATTGGATAAAAAGGTCGGGGTTTATGCCTGTCCAACCTGCCTGAAAATTGCTGGATTCAAGCCTGAGGACTTAATGGAAGGTGTTCAGATTGCACAGAAAGACAAGTTCTTTAATTTTACAAAGGGACGCATTATAACACTTGATTATTAGTGCTGGATATTACTCGCCTTAAAGAGAGCATTATCTTGTAGGACCGGCATAAGACAGACACAAAATCGAAATATTTTTTGGAATTTTTTTTACAGTTAATAAGTAAAACTCGTGAAAAAGATCATCTTCCTCCTGTTTATATTTAACTTCTATATACCTGGATATACCCAGATAAATAAAGATACTATTCAATATCAAAAAAATTATGCTAAGGATGTATCAGATCAACCCGACTTTGACTCTTTGACTTATATTGAGAAGGTCTATCTGCAAACTGATCGTACTATCTACTATTCAGGAGACGATATCTGGTTTAAGGCATATCTCATTGAAGCTTCAAACAGACTTCTTTCTGATCAGAGCAAGAATCTTCATGTCGAACTGATCTCTCCCTCCTCAAAAATAGTCTCAAGCAGAATATTAAGAATTGACAGTGGTTTAGGTAGGGGCGATTTCAAGTTGCCTGATAATATCACATCAGGAAGATACTTGTTACGGGCTTACACCAACTATATGAGAAATTTCAGCGATCAACTGTTCTTCAATAAAGAAATTGTTGTTATAAATCCGTCTAATCAACAAGACGGGAAACCTTCCAA
>DCFT01000201.1:20885-22517 GCA_002319885.1 Bacteroidales bacterium UBA1797 | reverse complement strand
TGATCTGACTCGAACAGACGACCCCTTGCACCCCATGCAAGTGCGCTAGCCAACTGCGCCACACCCCGATAATATTTCTGACTAACCGGCCGGCATTTCAGACGACCCTCCCGACCCATAGTCGGGATGCGCTAGCCAACTGCGCCACACCCTGCTTTTCGTTCCATTGCCCTGGCGAAGAAGTGATTTTTCCGCCTGAGCTGTAGCATAGGCTGTACAAAAGCTAGTGCAAAAATAATCAACAATTCCGATTAAACAAGAACAGTGATATGCACTAATTTAATTTGAGCCTGTTGGTTTTCCTGCATTTTTTATAATGAAGCTGTATTTTTATTGACAATGTATCTTATATGCAATTTTTATCTTATACCTAAGATCAAGATTGAGTATATTTGCAAACTAAATTAAAATAAACTGATATGGATTTATTTAAGCCGATGGACCTTCAAAAAAATGCTGTGAATGCCACGGATATCGAAAGCACTGAAAAAGTAAAGTGTCTGATAATAGGCTCAGGGCCTGCCGGATATACAGCCGCGATCTATGCTTCAAGAGCTAATCTTAATCCTGTCCTTTATACGGGCATGGAAATGGGAGGTCAATTAACAACAACAACTGAAGTTGAAAATTATCCGGGTTATCCCGATGGCATAACAGGCCCGCAAATGATGGAGGATTTTAAGAAACAGGCAGAACGTTTTGGCACAGATATAAGATTCGGAATTGCTACTTCAGTTGATTTTTCCGGAAAGACTCATAAAGTTACGTTTGATGATAATAAATTAATTGAAGCCGATGCTGTAATTATTGCTACAGGGGCGACTGCAAAGTACCTTGGATTGGAATCGGAGACAAAATATGCCGGTATGGGAGTATCTGCCTGTGCCACATGCGATGGCTATTTTTACCGGGGTAAAGATGTGGCTGTTGTAGGTGGGGGAGATACTGCAGCTGAAGAAGCGACTTACCTGGCAGGACTATGCCGAAAAGTGTATCTCATAGTCAGACGCGATACTCTCAGAGCATCAAAGATAATGCAGGAAAAAGTTATTAAAACGAAGAATATTGAGATACTTTGGGAACATCAGACAGTGGCTCTATTTGGCGAAAAAGGTGTTGAAGGTGCCACACTTATAAAGAAAAAAGGCACTTCTGACGAGCAGATTGTTAAAATAAAAATTGACGGTTTCTTTCTGGCTATCGGGCACACTCCAAATTCAATGGTGTTTAAGCAATTTATTGAAACCGACCAGGTAGGATATATAAAAACTATTCCGGGAACATCAAAAACCAATGTTAAAGGCGTTTTCGCTGCTGGTGATGTCCAGGATCCATATTACCGCCAGGCTGTGACAGCAGCTGGCTCAGGTTGTATGGCAGCTATTGATGTAGAACGATATTTGTCAGAATTATAATAATTTTAGGAGTTGTTGAAAAAGTCTCTTTTAACCACAAAGTGCACTAAGACCACCTACGCTGCCAACTTCGCTAAAGCTTCGTTGGTCAAAGAAAGCTTTGGTGGTTGAAAAAGGCTCAAAGCACACAAAGTTAAAAACCTAAAATTCATTCCGATTGCTCCCGATAACTATCGGGACGGAACTTTGTTCTCTTTGTGTTCTTTGTGTTCTTTGT
>DCFT01000201.1:5744-20651 GCA_002319885.1 Bacteroidales bacterium UBA1797 | reverse complement strand
TTGTGTTCTTTGTGTTCTTTGTGTTATTACGATAACTCCCGATAGCTATCGGGACGGGACTTTGTGACCTTAGTGGTTAATGGATTCCGACTTTTTCAACAGACCCGTGAAGAATAATTAACCTTTTGACCTTTTATAGATGAAGACTTTCAAAAAATCATTCAAAATAAATGCAGAACCTTCTGATATTTATTCAGCATTGACTAATCCTTTTACTATTGAATTATGGTCAGGTTATCCTTCTGAGATGAGCACTGAAGAGGGTAGTGAGTTTTCTTTGTGGGATGGTGATATTACAGGTAGGAACCTGGAATTCATTCAGGATAAAAAAGTTGTACAGGAGTGGTACTTCGGAGATCAAACGGAAAAGTCAATTGTTACGATAACAATTTTGCCTGACAGGGAAAATTCATTGGTAACAATAGAGCATACCAATATCCCCGATGAAGAATTCAGTAGTATCGCGGAAGGATGGAGGGATCACTATTTTGAGGCAATCTCAAATTTCTTTAATCCTAATTTCTGAGTAAGTCGGATGAAATAGATGTTTCGGATTTTTGACCCAAAAGTACATAAATATCTTCTGAACACGCCTGAATCAGATTAGCTATACCTTTGAAGGATAACGTATTTGAATTAGCCTGAACTTCATTGTTCCATTTCGGCACCCATGATAAAATGTGGTAGTGTATGAATCTCCGGATCTCATTCCTCAATTCTCCACGGCAGGCTTCATCATCCAGCATAAGGTATTTATCAATAAGCAATGTAAGAAAGAGCAGCTCAATACCCAGATGATCATCATCTATTTTACCCTTGAATTTTGATTTCCAGCCATAAGATTCATAAAATTCGGTGACACCTGAAGAATGATTACCGGTTTTGTCTGATTTATTATTGCTGTAACGTGATTCAAATGGAAGAGCTAATCCGGGCAGCTGTTTTGCAAAGAGCCTTAAGAAATCATCATGCAACGACTTTGCAAAAGTAGTCTTATCAACAAAGGAAGCCCGCAGCTGTGATGCAGCCATAACAAAATTTGGATTTAAACTTGAAACCGGCAGATTCTTTAAAATTCCTCTTTCCCAGAAATCAACAATACATTCTTCTGAAGGTTCATGCATAATCATGCTTCCTGCAAAATAGAAAAGCATGTTATATCCTTTTAGAGTATTATGATTATATGTTTTATCATCCATTATTTAAAAACAATGTTATTCTATAAAATTATTCTACTGTAAAAATCAAATGTGACAGGTGATTTGACTTATATAACCATATTCTGAACGTTTTGTTCGAACTGGAACAAAATAAGAGCAGTCTGAGAAGCCCTTTATGACCTTACTGATATTGTGTTTATTCCGGGTCAAATATCTTCCTGGTAAAAGCTAAATGATTGAATTACAAAGTAATTAGAAAAGTAAAATGACGAAAAAACAAGCCAAAAGATACCTTTTGAGATGGTATCTTTTTATAGTTTCCAATTGCTTTGGTTACAAATTGAAATCAGCAAGGTTATCGGGGTATTGGTTGTTATCAACTTTTGATTTTATTTCTATGAAAGACTTAACAGTATAATCAACATCTTCAAGAGTGTGGGCTGCTGTGGGTATCAAACGTAACATCACAACATCCCTCGGAACAACAGGGTATACTACCACCGAGCAGAAAATCCCGAAGTTTTCCCTGAGATCGTAAATCATATGAGTCGCCTGTGGAACCCCGCTTTTCATAAATACAGGTGTAACGGGTGATTCTGTTTTTCCTAGATTTAGCCCGGCTTCTCTTAATCCTTTCTGCAAAGCGTGAGCAATAATCCAGAGTTTCTCCTTCTGTTCCGGATGAGCCTGGATAAATTCAAGCCTTTTAATTGCACCTAATGTCATGGCCATCGGAAGAGATTTTGCATATATCTGTGAGCGAAGATTATAACGCAGGTAATTAATAACATCCTTTGTACTAGCGACAAATCCACCAATCCCGGCCATCGATTTTGCAAATGTTGCAAAGTAGATATCAACCTGGTCCTGTACACCAAAATGTTCTCCTGTTCCACTGCCTGTGTCACCCATAGTCCCGAATCCGTGAGCGTCATCCACTAGAAAACGAAATTGATACTTCTTTTTCAGTGCTGTTATTTTATCGAGTTTTCCAAGATCCCCTGCCATTCCGAATACCCCTTCCGTAATAACAAGAATACCACCACCTGTCTCCTCAACGATTTTCTGAGCTCTCTGTAATTGTTTTTCACAACTGTCTATATCATTATGCGGATATACAAATCTTTTTCCGATATGAAGTCTCAGGCCATCCATAATGCAAGCATGTGATTCGGAATCATAAACAATTACATCATGTCTGTCTACCATTGCATCAATAATTGAGACCATACCCTGATAGCCGAAATTCAACAGATATGCATCTTCCTTGTGTACAAACCTGGCGGCCATTTCTTCAAATTTTTCATGAGTTGAGCTATGCCCCGACATCATTCTTGCCCCCATGGGGGCTGCTAATCCATATTTTGCAGCAGCTTCGGCATCTGCTTTTCTTATCTCAGGTTGATTGGCCAGACCGAGATAGTTATTCAAGCTCCAGGTGAGCACCTCTTTACCTCTGAATTTCATTCGGGGAGCAATTTCACCTTCAAGTTTTGGAAAAGCAAAATACCCATGTCCAAATTCCTGATATTGTCCTAATGCACCTCTGTTCTTTTTGATCTTTTCAAATATATCCATTGTAATTACCCTTTTTAAAAAATTTTCTCAAAAGTACAGATAAACAGGTTTCTTATAATACCTATTTATACCTAATTTATTTTACATACATTTCAAAGCATAATAAATATATAAATATTACGTTTTTATGCCTTAAATGATTTTTTTTCCGTAATTTTGCGCAACAAATTTTTATATGAGATTAAGATTACTTATTGTCCTGATATTTTTAGTTTTGTTAAGCTCGTGCGGGGAGTATGATAAACTCCTTAAAAGTACTGATTATGAACTTAAAAAAGCAAAGGCAAAAGAATATTTTGATGAGGGACTCTATGTTAAGACAACTGAACTTTTAACTCAGATTCTGCCACGATTCAGGGCTACAGATGAAGCGGAAGATTTAAACTGGATGAACTGTCAGGCCTATTACGGTATGAAAGATTACATTATGGCAGGAAGTTATTATAAATCATTTATTGATCAGTTCCCATTCGGCAAACACGCGGAGGAGGCTAACTATATGGCAGCAATTTGTGACTATAATCTTTCACCGCGTCCTGAACTTGATCAGGAGAGTACCAGAAATGCTATAGAAGGATTTAATATTTTTATAAACAGGTTTCCCAACAGTATAAAAGTAGCTGATAGTAAAGAAAAGATAAGGGAGCTCCAGGATAAACTCTCAGAGAAATCATACCTGAATGCAAAGCTTTATTACGATATGAAACAGTATAAGGCAGCAATTGTGGCACTTACAAATAGTCTGAAAGAAGACGCAAATTCCAGATACAGGGAACAGATGATGTACCTGAAATTGAATTCCCTCTTTCTTTATGCAGAACTAAGTATGCCTGCCAAACAAAAAGAAAGATATCAGGCAACACTGGATGATTACTTCTCTTTTATGGAAGAATTTCCAAAAAGTTCTTATGAAAAGGATGTTAGCAGTATATTCCAGAAAACAAACAAATATCTAAAGACAGGAATCCGTGACAGCGGAGTAAAATAATCATTATATTTATGGATTACAGAAAATCAGTAGCACCCGTAACAACAGTTACACGAAATCTTGACCTGATGACCAAGGGTACAGGGAATATTTATGAAACAGTAATTGTTGTTGCCAGAAGGTCAAATCAGATTTCGGTTGAAATGAAACAGGAGCTTAACAAGAAACTCGAAGAGTTTGCATCTTATAGTGATAATTTGGAGGAGGTGTTTGAAAATCGTGAGCAGATTGAGATTTCTAAATTTTATGAACGGCTTCCAAAACCTACACTTATTGCATTACAGGAACTTGAGGAGGGGAAAATTTTCTTCAGAAACCCTGACAATCCTGCTAAACAGAAGTAAAATTTAGCATAATAATGCTGAAAGGCAAGAACATTCTTATCGGTATAACCGGAGGTATTGCAGCTTATAAAACTGCAACTATCATCCGGTTGCTTGTTAAGGAAGGCGCTGATGTAAGGGTTATAATGACAGATCATGCTAAGGAATTTATCACACCTCTTACCCTGGCAACCTTATCAAAAAATCCGGTATATTCAGAGTTCTTCAATCCGGGAAATGGCGACTGGAACAGCCATGTTGATCTGGGTTTGTGGGCTAACCTGTTCCTTATTGCACCTGCAACAGCAAACACCTTGGCTAAAATGGCTAACGGAGTAGCGGATAATTTGCTTCTTACTACTTATTTGTCAGCACGTTGTAAGGTCTTCGTTGCCCCTTCAATGGATATGGATATGTTAAATCACCCGGCAACAATTATAAATATTGAAACACTGAAAGCATTCGGTAATTTTATTCTGGAACCTGCAAGCGGCGAACTCGCAAGTGGTCTTTCCGGTAAAGGAAGAATGGCTGAACCGGATGAAATGGTAAAAGAGATATTGAACTTCTTTGCTAAAAAAAAAACTATAACCCTCTGAGGGGAAAACATCTTTTAATTAATGCCGGTCCAACACGCGAACCTCTTGATCCCGTTCGTTTCTTAAGCAATTATTCTTCCGGCAAAATGGGGATCGCTCTGGCAGATGCAGCAGCAGATTTTGGAGCTGAGGTTGATCTGGTACTTGGGCCGGTTAATATCAGGCCAAAGAATATTTCCATAAATTTAATAGATGTCACAACGGCAGAATCAATGGCTTCGGAATGCATATCAAGATTCGTTAGCTGCGACATAGCCATTCTTGCTGCCGCAGTCGCCGATTTTACTCCGGAAAAAGTTTCAGACAAAAAGATGAAGAAGAATGAAGCAGATCTCATTTTAAGACTTAAACCAACAACAGATATTGCAAAAACTCTCGGTGCAGTTAAGAAACCATCACAACTGCTTGCAGGATTTGCACTTGAAACTGACAATGAACTTAATAATGCATATACTAAGTTAGTACAAAAAAATCTGGATATCATTGTATTAAATTCTCTTAATGAAGAAGGTGCAGGTTTTGGTTTTGATACAAACAAGATCACAATCATAGACAGAAACAATAATATTGATAAATTTGAGTTGAAATCAAAAGAGCAAGCGGCTGAGGATATTCTAAATAAAATTGTTTCAATGATCAATAAAATGACAATTGTATAATGGCTTATCGTTATAGATACTATTTCTTTTTATTCCTGGTCTTTCTGCCTGGCATAATAAGCGCTCAGGAGTTGAACTGCAATATTCAGGTTTCTGCCCAGAGAATACAGGGATCAAACCGCCAGGTATTTGAGAGTATGCAACATGACCTTTATGAGTTCATGAACAACACCGTGTGGACAAACTATGTTTTCAGCTACGCAGAAAGGATCGATTGTAATATTCTTATTAATCTTACCGAGCAGCTGTCGGCAGATGAATTTAAGGGTACAATACAGGTTCAGCTCAGCAGACCCGTTTTCAACACAACTTATAAATCCACAATGCTGAATTTTGTTGACAATAACTTTCAGTTTAAGTATGTTGAATTTCAGCCTCTTGTGTTTGACCCGAATTCCTATACTTCCAGCCTTGTCTCAGTTCTGGCATATTATACCTATATGATTCTGGGATTTGATTATGATTCATTTTCACCACTGGGTGGTACTGAATTCTTCCAGATAGCTGAAAAAATTGTTACCAATGCCCAGAATGCTCCTGAACCAGGTTGGAAACCTTACGATGGTTCCCGTAATAAGAACAGATACTGGCTGGTTAAAAATTGTCTGAATAAGGAGTATGAAGGTGTTAGACAATTTATTTATGAGTATAACATTAATGGCCTTGATAAATTGGAATCGAAAGCACCTGAAGCAAGAACAGATATTGCGGAGAGTCTTAAACTCGTTCAGGAAGTTTATAGAAAAAAACCCGATCCGTTTATGTACCTTGTACAGATAATAATGGACGCTAAGTCAGATGAACTTATTAATATTTTCTCACCGGCATTCCCTGAAGAAAAAGGCCGTGTTGTGGAGATACTAACAGAAATTGACCCTGCCAACAAGGCAAAATATGAAAAGATCAATTCGTCCAACGTACCTTAAGAACCTGTTATGCTCATCAAATTGTTTGTTCAGAATTACGCTCTTATAAAAGAACTGGATATTGAACTTGAAACCGGACTAACAATTATCACTGGTGAAACAGGGGCCGGTAAATCAATTCTTTTAGGTGCACTTTCACTTATTCTTGGTACCAGGGCAGATTCTTCTGTACTTCTCGATAAAAATGAAAAATGTATCGTTGAAGGTACTTTCCGGATAGAGGAATATGAACTAAATGAATTCTTTAATTCTAATGAACTTGATTACGAGGTTATTACTATACTCAGAAGGGAGATAAATCCTGCAGGGAAATCACGTGCTTTTATCAACGATACTCCTGTTACTGTCAATTTATTGAAAGAGCTTGGCGAAAAGCTTATAGATATTCATTCACAACATCAAACGCTTATGCTGAGTGATAACTCATTCCAGCTTAATTTAATTGACTCATTTTCAGGTACTGCCAATCTGATTCATGAATACAGGGATACTTTCACAAATTATCGGAAACTGAAAAAAGAATATAGTTCAATAAAAGAGAAAGCTGATAAAAACAGGGCAGACCTGGAATACTACCAGTTTCAGTTCAAACAGCTGGAAGAAGCTAAACTGAATCAGGGTGAACAAACAGAGCTCGAAGCAGAACAGGAGCTCCTTGGGCATGCAGAAGAAATAAAACTGGCATTGACATCTTCATCAAATCTCTTTTTTGCTGACGGGATTTCAATACTCTCCATGCTAAGGGAAGTGAAAAATAATCTTGGTCGTATCAGTTCATTCCTGGTCGAAACTGAGAGTCTTCTGGCAAGAACCGGATCCACACTGATTGAACTCGATGATCTGGCAGCGGAAGTCGAAAAGCTTTCTGTCTCAATAGAAGCTGATCCGCAGCGACTTGCCCAGGTAAATAACCGGCTTGATAATATCTATTCACTGATTCAGAAACACCACGTAAAAGACCTGAATGAACTCCTGAATAAAAAGGAGGAAATAAGAGTATTTATCAATTCTATTGTCAGTAGTGATGAGCGACTGATGGAAATGGAATCCATTATTACGAAAGAGGAAAATTCATTGAGGATTCTATCAGAAGAGATCTCTGAAAAAAGGAAGAGTGTTCTTCCCGAAATTGAATCAAGAATTACAGCATTACTTAAACAACTTGGAATCCCAAACGCAAAGTTCAGGATATCTGTTACGCGCCTGCATGAATTTACTTCTAAAGGTGTAGATCAGGCTGACTTTTTATTCTCCGCCAATAAACAGATTGAACCAGAGAATCTTGCTAAGATTGCCTCTGGTGGAGAATTGTCAAGAGTTATGCTTAGCCTGAAATCATTGCTGACAAAAAATAATAATCTTCCTACAATAATATTTGATGAGATAGATTCGGGAGTTTCCGGCGAAGTAGCTGACAAAGTAGGTCAGATATTATCAGGGATGGGAAAGTACATGCAGGTTATTAATATTACTCACCTTCCCCAGGTAGCTTCCCGGGGAACCCGGCATTATCATGTTTATAAAGATGATACCGATAATTCAACTTTTACCAGGGTAAAATTGTTATCACAGGAAGAAAGGATTCTTGAAGTTGCAAGATTGCTAAGTGGGAGTGAAGTAACTGAAACTGCCATGAAAAATGCAAAAGAACTATTGCGAGCCGGAATTAATTGAATTATAATACATTATCATGAGAGAAGGTCTATTAAAAGGAAAGAAGGGCGTCATCTTTGGAGCTCTTAATGAAAAATCTATTGCCTGGCAGGTTGCATTGAAAGCCTGGGAAGGAGGAGCCGAACTGGTGCTTACCAATTCTCCTGTAGCATTAAGACTTGGAAATATACATGATCTTGCCAAAATGACAGGCAGTAAAGTTATTCCGGCCGATGCTACAAAAATGGAAGAAATTGATAACCTGCTTTCTGAAAGCATGAAAATTTTCGGGGGCCAGTTCGATTTTATTCTTCATTCTATCGGAATGTCACCAAACGTAAGGAAAGATATACCATATGAGCAGACAAGCTACGAAAATATGCTTAAGACGTTTGATATTTCTGCCCTTAGTTTTCACCGGATTCTGCAAACCTCATATAAACTTGATGCACTAAAGGAGTGGGGATCAGTTGTTGCCCTTTCCTATGTGGCTGCTCAGCGAACACTTTCAGGCTATAACGATATGGGAGATGCAAAGGCACTGCTGGAGTCCATAGCGCGCAGTTTTGGTTACATTTACGGACGCGATAGGAGAGTAAGGGTAAATACTGTTTCCCAATCACCAACAGCAACAACTGCCGGAAGTGGCATTCATGGTTTTGACTCTCTGATCGATTTTTCTGAAAGAATGTCGCCTCTTGGTAATGCCACCGCTGAAGAATGTGCTGATTTCTGTGTTGCACTGTTTTCCGACCTCACTCGAAAAGTGACAATGCAGAATCTTTTCCACGATGGCGGATTCTCAAGCATGGGAATGAGCCTCAAAGCAATTGAACAATACCAGAAAAGTTTTGAAGAGTGTAAGTAATCCTAAGGTTCTATAAGTATAAAAGCCTATTTTTTAAGCGACTTGCTATTCAGTGAGTCGCTTTTTTTATATTTGATTTGAATAAATGCCTGAACCTAATGATTGGAATAATCCTGCTCGTCCTGTTTTATTTTACCTTCCCATTGGTAATCATATACTTATGTAAAAAATGGTCCTTACTTAAAAAAATTGGATCGATTGTTCTGGCTTACGGATTTGGTCTTCTCTTAGGCAGCATCGGAATACTTCCCCATGGCAGCGATGCCTACCACCTTGCCTTGATGGGAAGAGCTGCCCTTCCTGATACCGAAATGCAGGCACTTCTTGATGCAGGGACAATCACTCAGGGAGATAGTTATGTAAATTCGATAGCATCAACACAGGATTTACTTGTCTCCATAATAGTCCCGCTTTCTTTTCCACTGCTTCTCTTCTCACTCAATATCAAAAGATGGATCAGGTTTGCAAAGGATGGATTTGTCTCCATGATTCTTGCTTTGATATCTGTTATAATTATAGTCTCATCAGGGTATCTTATTTTCAAGCATACAGTACCTGACTCCTGGAAAGTTGCCGGAATGCTGGTTGGAGTCTATACTGGCGGAACTCCAAATCTTGTATCACTTAAAGTAGCGCTTGGTGTCGATCCTAATCTTTTTGTAATGACCAGCACTTACGATATGATTGTTGGAGCATTCACACTTATTTTCTTTTTAACCATTGGCCCGAGGGTATTTCGTGCAATATTGCCTCCTTTCAGACATATAGAAGATTCAGGGTTAACGGAAGAGATACTTGAAGAGGCGGAGAGCTTTGAAGACTTCTCTGGAATGTTCAGCGGAAGCAGAATAATTCCGCTTCTTAAAGCATTGGGTCTTGCAGTATCGATATTTATTGTCTCGTTCGGGTTTAGTTTACTTATTCCAAAGATATCGCAGATGGTTGTGGTAATCCTTTCCATAACTACTCTTGGTATTCTGGCTTCGTTAATTAATTGGATAAATAAAATTGAAAAGACATTTCAGTTGGGAATGTATTTTATCCTTGTGTTTTCTTTTATAGTTGCTTCAATGGCTGACCTAAGTGTAATATTCAGCATTGGATTTCTGGGTCTGTTTGCATATATTACTTATGCTTACCTTGGCACACTGATTCTTCATATTCTTCTCTCTAAAATTTTCAGGGTAAATGCTGATGACTTTCTTATAACCACTACCGCCTTTGTTTTTTCACCGCCTTTTGTTCCGGTTGTAGCCGGAGCACTTAAAAATAAGGATGTCATTATTACAGGTATTACCGTTGGGATTATTGGTTATGTTATAGGTAATTACCTGGGAGTGGGATTAGGTTATTTTCTGAAAGGATTCTGAATAGTTTAAAAAAGCCGGGGCTGTTGAATAAGTCGGAATCCATTAACCCTGCCTGCCGGCAGGCAGGGTTGTGGTTAAAAGCAACTTTTTCAACAGCCCGGAACTGTAAATAATTTATGTTGTTTTGAATTCTAAAACAGGTAATTCAACCCAATAGAGAATCCAATATTTCCATCCTGCTCATTAAGGGCTTTGCCACAATCTATTGCGACAACAAAGTTCTGATTCATGACAAGCATAACACTAATACCTGTGCTCATATGGAGTTTATCAGGTCCGGATTTAAAGTAATCAGTGTAATTTTCTGTCTGAACCGGTGTATTATATATGCCGTCAAATGTATTTTTAAGATTTGCAGGTAGTTTAATATCTTTAGTAACCAATCCAAAGTCATAGAATCCGTTAAGACCAAGATAACAGTCTTGTTTTAAAAACTTAAAATACAGGGGTTTCCAGCGAAGTTCGATATTACCCATGAAGAATGCATCTCCTACGACCCTGTCAAGGAGAATTCCTCTTAATGTTTTTGAACCGCCAAGTCCTTCAGAAGTTGCTCCTGTAAGACGGGAAGTTATTACCTCTGATTGAAAAAAGAATGGAGTATGCCCCGATACTGTAGCCTGGTATCCTAACCTGTAAACAAAGGATAAATCTTTTTCAATTAATGTAAAATACTGACGATGTATTATATACAATTTTGCAAATCCCCAGTTGTTTCCAATGAATTTGGGAGCAGCATCAATTCCGATCTCTGTCCAGATTCCTTTCATCGGGTTTGGTCTGTTATCACGGCTGTCCCATGTAATACCAACCTTAACCGTGTTTATCCATCCCCCTTTGGCTTCATCTGCCGGAATGATACCAAGTTTCTGATACCTTTCAAAAAGTCCTGGAACCGAGTCAATCGAAGGAAGTTTATCTTTTTTCCCTTTGTTAAGTTTATCGATATTAACTGAACTGGTAGTGAAATCCTGAAAAGCGAAACCTGCGTTCCACTTCAGATGATCTCCTGATAATTTTCCCTGGAAATCATTTTTGAATCTGAACTGGTTCTTCTGAAAACGATAGAACATTCTTGATCTGTAAAGGGTTGAATTATCATCCATCCAGTCTTTATTATATACTGATTCATATCCGTTGAATCCGTAAAAAGTGGCCGCCTGGTTAGGAAGATAACTGAGGTCGCTTATCCATTGTACTCCGGGAATGATGTGATTTGATTCAAACATAAACCTGTAGATGCCGCTTCCCTTGGTGTATCGTGATATTTCAGTATAAGTATGATCAAGGAAATCAGGATAGACGCTGGGATTTCCATAATTAAAAAATTCCGCAAGAGCTCCGTATTGAAATCCAAGGTCAGAATCAAAAGTAATGGCAGGAAGGGCCCCTCCAAAATTCCAGCCGGTCTTTACCTTTTTTTCCTGTGCTGTTACTGAAAGTATCAATAAGGACATAAGAAATACTAAAAGGGTCTTTTTCATAGGTTACAGATTTGGTTCATAATGATAAAGATAAAGAAAAATGGAAATATCAGTCACTTTTTTTAATATTTGCTACCTTAGGACTCTATTTATACTATTAAATGCTTACCGGGTTACTCATCAAAAACATAAAGGGCCTTGTCCAGACTGAAGATTTGCCAAGATTAAAAATCTGTGGATCTGAAATGGCCGTTATTTCTGTAATTAGTGATGCTTATCTTTATATAAGAGATGGTCTGATTTCTGAATTCGGAACTATGAAGGAACTTCAGAAAAGCAAAATCCTGATTCAGAATCCCCAGGTTGAAACAATTGATGCATCAGGGAAATTTGTTTTTCCTTCCTTTTGCGATTCCCATACTCACCTGGTTTATTCAGGCAGCCGCGAAGTTGAATATATTGACAAAATCCGTGGATTATCTTATGAAGAAATAGCCAGAAGAGGAGGTGGTATCCTTAACTCGGCAAAGAGACTTCATGAAACTTCTGAAGATGAATTGTACTCTCAGTCTATTAACAGGATAGATGAAATCATCTCCTCCGGTACCGGGGCAGTTGAAATAAAAAGCGGCTATGGTCTTAACCTTGCGGATGAACTTAAGATGCTGAGAGTGATCAGGCGTATTAAAAATAACAGTCCCATAGAAGTAAGAGCAACTTTTTTAGGGGCCCATGCAATTCCCGATGAATATAAAGGCGACAGGTCAAAGTATGTTGACCTCATTATCAGGGAAATGATTCCTGCGGTAGTTTCTGAGGACCTGGCAGATTTTATAGATGTTTTTTGTGACAGGGGCTTCTTTACTGTTGAAGATACAGAACGAATTTTGTCTGCAGGGAAAAAGTATGGTCTTACTGCTAAATTGCATGCAAATGAACTGGATTATTCGGGAGGAATACAGACAGGCGTGAAATTTAACGCACTTTCAGTTGATCATCTTGAATTTACAGGTGATGAAGAAATAAATGCCCTTTCCGGATCTGAAACAATGCCAACACTATTGCCAGGTTCTGCCTTTTTTCTTGGAATGTCCGATCCTCCCGTTCGCAAAATGATCAATGCAGGCCTGCCGATAGCACTTGCATCGGATTTTAATCCTGGTTCATCACCTTCAGGCAATATGAAACTGATAATGTCGCTGGGCTGTATAAAATTAAAAATGCTGCCCGAGGAGGTGATCAATGCAGTTACAATCAATTCTGCATATGCTATGGGTATCTCTGAAACACATGGTTCAATTGCTATTGGGAAGGTGGCTAATTTATTTATTACTAAAGAAATACCTTCATATGAATTCATGCCGTATGCGTTTGGCAGTAACCTGATTGATACAATAGTACTTAAAGGGAATATTATTAGAAAATTAGACACAAAATAGAGAAAAAGAAAACTCTGTGGCTCTCCGTGCCATCCCTGCTTTACCTGCCTGCCCTGCCTGCCGGCAGGGAGACGGCAGGCAGGTCAGTGTCTCTCTGTGTAACAAAAAATAAGAGCTAACACCGAGTTGCACAGAGGAGTCACAGAGTTACACAGAGAAAAACAAAAAAAATCTATTAACTGATGGAAAAGAAGATAATCGAATGCGTTCCGAATTTCAGCGAAGGCCGTGATATGGGAATAATTAAACAGATAACTGATGCTATAGAATCTGTAGAAGGAGTCAAACTCCTGGATGTGGACCCCGGGAAAGACACTAACAGAACAGTAGTAACCTTCGTAGGAAACCCTGAAGCGGTCTCAGAGGCAGCATTTCGTTCAGTTAAAAAGGCATCCGAGCTTATTGATATGTCAAAGCATCATGGAGCTCATCCACGGATGGGAGCTACTGATGTTTGCCCTTTTGTACCGGTTTCAGGCATCACTATGGAGGAGACAGTTTCTATTGCACGGAAAGTTGCCGAAAGGATAGGAGTTGAACTTGGCATTCCCGTTTATTGTTATGAGAATGCTGCCAGTAAACCAGAAAGAAGAAACCTGGCTAGTTGCAGATCTGGAGAATATGAAGGATTAAGAAAAAAACTTACTGACCCGGAATGGACTCCTGATTTTGGTCCGTCTGAATTCAATGAAAGAGCCGGTGCTACAGCTGTTGGTGCAAGAGATTTCCTTGTAGCATTTAATGTGAATCTTAATACTACTTCAACACGTCGCGCCAATGCCATTGCATATGATGTGAGAGAAAAAGGACGACCGGCAAGAGAAGGTAACAGCATTACTGGCAAGCTGATGAAAGATGAAAATGGTGATAAAATTATGATTCCGGGTTCCTTAAAATCTGTAAAGGCAATCGGCTGGTACATTGAGGAATACGGAATTGCACAGATATCGATGAATCTCACAAATATTGGAGTAACTCCGGTTCACATCGCATTCGATGAAGTATGCAGGAAAGCTGATGCCAGGGGTGTAAGAGTTACCGGATCCGAACTTGTAGGTCTTATCCCATTGAAATCGTTACTCGATGCCGGACGTTATTTCCTGAATAAGCAGCAAAGATCATCGGGGATATCTGATGATGAACTGATCAGAATAGCTATAAGATCGATGGGACTGAATGATATACATCATTTTAACCCTGAAGAAAAAATTATTGAACTCGTTATGGCTGATAAAAAGGAGCGAAAACTTATTGACATGAACCTGAAGGCATTTATGGATGAGACTGCATCTGATTCACCTGCCCCGGGAGGAGGATCTGTCTCGGCGTATATAGGATCGCTCGGAGTTGCTCTTGGGACAATGGTCGCTAATTTATCGGGTCATAAAAGAGGTTGGGACGACAAATGGAAAATGTTTTCTGACTATGCTGAGAAAGGCAAAGCAATTCAGAATAGTCTTCTTCTTCTTGTTGATGAGGATACTATGGCATTTAACAGGATAATGGAGGCATTTTCACTTCCAAAGAAATCTGATACGGAAAAAAAATTAAGAGATGATGCAATAGAGGATGCAACCAGAAATGCAATACTTATACCTCTAAAGGTGATGGAGACTGCATATCAGGGATTTGAATTAATATATGAAATGGTTGAGAAAGGAAATCCAAATTCTATCAGTGATGCCGGTGTTGGGGCTTTGGCAATCAG
Organism: Bacteroidales bacterium UBA1797; assembly: GCA_002319885.1. Lineage (GTDB taxonomy): Bacteria > Bacteroidota > Bacteroidia > Bacteroidales > VadinHA17 > LD21. The sequence goes on along the minus strand of DCFT01000201.1, from coordinate 5,956 downwards.
AACATGTATAAAAGGAGCATTCCTGAATGTAAGGATCAATGCTGCAGGACTAAAAGATAAAGATTTTGTAACCAGCGTAATTGCCAGGGGAGCAGATTTAGAATCCAGGACGGAAGCTGCGGAGAAGGCAATCCTTGAGCGAATTACTGCAAAAATAATCATGTAGGGTAAGTTGAAAAAGTCGAAATCCATTAACCACTAAGATCACAAAG
>DCFT01000201.1:0-5468 GCA_002319885.1 Bacteroidales bacterium UBA1797 | reverse complement strand
TAACACAAAGTGCACAAAGAACGGTAATATAGAGTATTATCTTTGTTCGCTTTACATCCTCTTAGTGTACTCCCAACGCTTCGGGTGGGATCTTCGCTTCGCTTCGATTTGTGGTTACAAGGGACTTTTTCAACATCACCTGCACTTATCAGATTATGACAGAATTCTTCTTATTGTTCTCAATTTATGCGAATAGCCGGCTATTTCCGGTTTAAATATTCCCTGATGGTCTATTGAATCTATTCTTACCCTTCCTGAAGCATGGATCACCAGCCCTCTCGATAAAATCATACCTACGTGCGAAATTTTCCCCCTGTCATTATCAAAAAAAACCAGATCTCCGGGTTCAGCCTGATCTATAAAATCGATGTTTATTCCTGTTTCTGCCTGTTGCCAGCTGTCACGCGGTATACTATACCCCTGAATTTTATAAACAAGCTGGGTAAACCCCGAACAATCTATTCCGGATGGTAAGCGGCCTCCCCATATGTAGGGGCTATTAATAAATTTCATGGCTGAATCGGCAACAGAATCATTTGTTGAAACAAAGTATTCGCTGAATTCCTTATTTGTAGTATATAGAGAATTACCGATATAAAACTCCTTTTTGCTGAAATCAGGATTGAATATTTCGCATCCGGCCTCAAGTACTAGTTTTGTCTTATCCTTTTTATAGCAAACCAGTGATCTGTTTAATACATTTCCAGATGAGCCCTCCTCCATCGAAGTATGTTGCAGATGATCCATGTCGATCCATCCCTGGTAACTGTCGAACTTAGTTTCGATTTTCATCCAGTTACCTGCCTTATCCACAGGATAATATTTTTCACCAAACAATACCTGGCTTAACATTTCAGACTTATGTGATGGCCCTGATCTCAGGGGTACGAATACATTCTCACAAATAAAATTTTCCATATTAAGATTATTTGTTTCAAAATTAACAATTATACTGAAATTTGTTCCACAAAACCATATTGGTATTGAATTGTAAAAGGCAAACAGGTCCCTCCTCTGCAAATTTTACAGTTTTTTTAATTCACAGAAATTTTACATTATTTTTGCTAATTGAACAGGGTCTAAAAAATATTGCCAATGTCTGAGATTCAGAGTGTTTGGAAGCCGACCAGAAAATACTATTTAAATCTTATCTACTTTATAATCAGCACGATAATTGTAGCTTCAATTTGGCCGCATGAACCAAACTGGGGAGTGATCAGGATTATAGGGACTTATTTGCTTGTCTTATCTTGTTACCTCGTTCTCTGGTTTTTTCTTGCTCATTACCGAAGTGAAGTACTTGATGTAACACGAAAGACACTCTTCATTACGCTTATAATCCTCACGTTCGTCTTATTAACAAGAACGTCACTGACTTTTTCCGATCCTGATGTATTATTTCTTGTTCCGGTGGTAATTATTCCGGTTGTCATAAGAATATTTTATGATGCACGGCTTGCTTTATTTATACTGCTTATTACCCTTATGCTTTCCGGATTTATGGTTCCCGATCCTTTTCTATACATATTTATGAGTTTTATTTCGGGTATGGTTGCCATATTCACATTAACAAATATTTACAGAAAAGCCAAACTTCTCATTACTTCTCTTATGGTAATCCTGAGTTATTCGGTTCTTTATCTGGGACTAACCCTGATGCGCGATGGGACTTTCAGTGCTATTAAATTGTCTGAATTTTACTTCTTTACAGGGAATGGACTGCTGGTTCTCTTAAGTCATCCTGTTATTTTTATTTTTGAACAGAGATTTTTGTTTCTCTCAGATAACACTTTGCTTGAGCTCTCTGATACTAATCAGCCATTGTTGCTTAAACTGGCCGAGGAGGCCCCCGGTTCATTCCAGCATTCATTACAGGTTGCTAATCTTGCTGAGGAAGCAGCAAGAAAAACAGGTGCAAATCTGCTTCTGGTAAGGGCAGGTGCACTTTACCACGATATTGGCAAAATTGCTAATCCTAAATACTATATTGAAAATCAGATTGATGGAATCAGCCCTCATGAAAATCTTAATCCGGAAGAAAGTGTAAAGGTTATTATAAATCATGTTAAGAACGGAGTAATTCTGGCTAAGAATTTTAAACTTCCGGTTCAGATCATCGACTTCATCAGGACACATCATGGAACAACCATAGCATATTACTTTTTTAAGAAATACACAGATCTTCACCCATGGGATACGAGCAAGGAGAATGATTTTAAATATCCGGGACCAAAACCGTTTTCTAAGGAGACAGCTATTATAATGATGGCTGATGCTGTGGAAGCATCGTCACGAAGCCTTGTGAATTACACAGAAGAATCTATAAGTGAACTTGTTGAAAGGATCGTTTACATACAGGAACAAGACGGTCAGTTCTCAGATATTCCTCTTACCTTCAAGGATATTTCAGAGATAAAAAGTGCGTTTAAGAAGAGGCTGACAAATATCTATCATGTAAGAATGGCTTATCCTGAGAGAGGTGTATAGAATTCTTTCATTCGCTTCAGGTTGTCAGGCAGGTATTAGGTCGAAGTATTCTTTACAATGAACTGGCAGGGCGTGCCATAAGCAATTACCTCATATCATTTATCTCAACTCCCTTGAAATTACCAGGTTGAAAGATAAATGTCTCCGGTCCGGGTTTCTCTTTCAGATCATAATCGTTTACCTTCAGTATAATTATCACACCATCCTTTCTTTTGTACTCAAGACTTATGAGATTAAGCGTAGGTTTGCCAATGTAAAGTCTGACTCTTACGAGCTCATTTTTTATATCTTCCGGGTAAAGATCGATTATGTATGAATCTGCTTTATTTTCGATCAGACGGCTTTTATAGCCTTTCTTATACAAGGAGAATATTAAAGAAGGACGACTCTGAAATGAATTATCTTTTTTATCGGCTTTTGTAATTGTTACCTCGTTTTCAGCAGAAAGATAACTCCATGAAGTTTCCCCGTTAAACCATACGGTATTATCCGGAAGTTCAAGATTATATTTATCCTTACTTATAATAACGGAACCCTCGAGTGTGTCTTTTGTATTGTCAGTTTGATTAATTGTTATCAATGAGAATTTCATTGAAACAGAGGGCGCCTTAGTTGCTTTATCAGCAAATTTATCAAGAATTTTGACAGCTTCGGGATCGGTCTGACCAAAAGTACTGATCTCAAAAAACAATAGAAACAAGGAAATGGTGGATAGGAGTCTCATGGTAATAGTTTTATTCAAGTCGCTTCAAAATCTGTTCCAAAGCGATAAAGTCAGAGCAAAGGACTTCTCTGGCTTTGCTCCCCTCAAAAGGTCCGACAACTCCTGCAGCTTCCAGCTGATCAATGATTCTTCCTGCCCTGTTATATCCGATCGAGAGTTTTCGCTGGATAAGCGAAGTTGACCCTTGCTGATGCTGTACAACAAGACGGGCAGCTTCATCGAACATAGAATCTCTTTTGCGAAGATCAATATCGAGAGCTCCTGAGTCACTGTCATCGATGAATTCAGGCAGATGCATAGCATCAGCATAACCCTTCTGAGAACCGATAAAATCAGTAAGTTCTTCGATTTCCGGTGTATCAATGAAAGCGCATTGAACCCTCACCGGCTCATTCCCCGAGGATACCAGCATGTCTCCACGTCCAACAAGTCTGTCAGCGCCTGAAGAATCAAGGATCGTACGCGAGTCGATGGATGAAAAAACGCGAAATGCAATTCTTGTCGGGAAATTTGCCTTAATAAATCCGGTAATTATATTTGCGGATGGCCTTTGTGTTGATATAATAAGATGTATACCTATTGCCCTGGCAAGCTGGGCAAGTCTTCCGATTGGTCCTTCTATTTCCCTTCCGGCAGTCATTATCAGATCGGCAAACTCATCAATAATCAGAACAATATAGGGCAGATATTTATGACCTTTCTCCGGACTCAGTTTCCTTGAAATAAATTTTTCATTATACTCCTTGATATTTCGCGACTGTGCAGCCTTAAGCAGCTCCAGCCTGTTGTCCATCTCGATGCACAATGAATTGAGTGTTTTGATTACTTTCTGGGTATCGGTGATTATTGCATCCTCTTCATCAGGCAGCTTGGCGAGAAAATGCCTTTCTATCTTCATATAGAGGGGCAATTCTACTCTTTTGGGATCGATAAGTACAAATTTTACTTCCGCCGGATGTTTCTTGTATAATATTGAAGTAATGATTGCATTTATCCCAACTGACTTACCTTGTCCTGTAGCACCTGCAACAAGAAGGTGAGGCATTTTAGTCAGATCAACGATGTAAGGTTCATTTGTAATCGTTCTTCCAAGAGCAAGAGCAATATCGAATTTTGATTCCTGAAATGCTTTTGAAGTTATGAGCGATCGCATCGAAACCATTTCAGGTTTTTTATTCGGTACTTCTATTCCTACGGTTCCCCTGCCCGGAATAGGTGCAATAATTCTTATGCCAAGAGCAGACAAGTTCAGAGCAATATCATCTTCGAGCGATTTTATGCGCGCAAGCTTCACTCCGCGCTCAGGAACTATTTCATATAATGTTACTGTTGGACCTACAGTTGCAGCTATGCTTTTTATGCCTATTTTATGATCGCCGAGTGTTTTAATTATATTTTCTTTATTCTCAAATACCTCAGAATTATCGAAGGCGCTCTCTGATTTATGTTCTTTAAGAATTGAAACCGGAGGAAATTTATATCTGGAAAGATCCAGACGCGGATCGTAGTCTCCGGTTATTCTGTCAACCTCATGATCGGGAAGAGTATCAGTCGTTTCCGGACGGGTAATCTTAATAGGGACATTTTCACCCTGTGAGACAGCTGATCTGTCATTATCAAATTCCCTTATTATAGAGCCTGGCAAAAGCGTTTCAGGTTCCTCCTCTTCCTCTTCATCTTCTTCTAATTCCATCTCTTCTGCATATTGATTTGTAGTTCTAACTACAAATTCAACCTTGTCCTTTTCCTGTTTATTGGCGGCGTAGTGTCCTGAATCAGGTACAGATGTAACTGGTTCCGCATTATTATGAAGAACCGATTCTGGTTCAGTACTTTGACTTTCAGTATGTTTTCTTGCTTTCAGGAATGAAGGTAGCCTGAAGCCGAATGATTCCGGTTTGACTCTCAGTGCAAATACCAGGTATGATACTGTAAGGAATGTAAGAATCACTCCGGTTCCTACCATGCCCATAAATGCATTCAGCCACCTGATTACGTGATATCCCTGTGCGCCCCCCGGTCCGCTTCCCAGGTAAGTATTTGAGGTGCTGAAGATAAATCCGAGAATTAGTGAAAGTATGATTGCAGCAAAAGCAAATTTGACAATCAGTCTGAAAGGTTTTAAATTTGGGAACCTGAGCAGGTATAATCCGATGGTGCCAAAAATAAGCGGGATGAAGAAGGCACCAAATCCAAAACCATTATTTATAATCATTTTAGCCAGAAAATGGCCGCTTTTACCTGACCAGTTTTTAAC
>DCFT01000226.1 GCA_002319885.1 Bacteroidales bacterium UBA1797 | reverse complement strand
TTGCGTATGTTTCTGGTTATAAATGTTTTGCAGATTTTTGTTTTCGATGCATGGCATGTTCCATTTTGGGTAAATGTTTTCATATTCATAACCCTGATCATTATTTATACTTTAAAAGGAGGAATAAGAACCATAATCTGGACTGATATGTTGCAGACTACTTTTATGCTCCTTGCTGTAGTACTGTCTGTCATTTATATAGGAAAAAATCTGCATATTCCCCTGCTGAAACTAGTTTCCAGCGTGAAAGACAGTCCTGTTTCGAAAATGTTTATTACAGACTGGCATAATCCGAGATTTTTCCTGAAACAATTCTTCAGCGGGATGTTTATAACCATAGTTATGACAGGCCTTGACCAGGAAATGATGCAGAAAAATCTCAGTTGCAGGAACATAAAAGAGGCACAGAAGAATATGTTCACATTTAGCGGAATACTTGTAGCGGTAAATCTGTTGTTCCTTTTTCTTGGTGCACTCCTTTTAATATTTATGCAGAAAGAGGGATTGGTTATAGCTTCAAGCGATGATATTTTCCCGACAATAGCTATCAGGTACCTTGGACCGGTGGCAGGTGTAATTTTTCTGCTGGGCCTTATTTCTGCCGCATTCCCAAGCGCGGATGGGGCATTAACATCTCTTACAACATCCGTCAGTATTGATTTTCTGGGTCTCGAAAAAAGAGAAGGAATTACGGATAAGGCGAAAACAAGAATCAGGTATATAGTTCATATAACAATTGCACTGGTGTTCTTCATAAGTGTATTAATATTCAGCACTGTGAATAATAAGGCAGTGATTGATAAACTCTTTACAATAGCAGGCTATACATATGGTCCGCTGCTGGGATTATACTCTTTTGGATTGTTCACTAAAAGAAATGTAAAAGACAGGATGACTCCCGTAATAGCCGTTTTTTCACCAGTTGCATGTTTCTTTCTCAGTAAATATTCGGTAGAGTTATTTAACGGATATAAATTCGGATTTGAATTATTGCTCGTGAACGGATTACTGACCTTTATTGGATTATATCTATTCAGCAGAAGAGCTGGAGCTTACTGATTTATTTTAATTTCTGATTGTACTGTTTGTGTTTTGTGTATCTGTGTCATCGTTTTCGTCAGGCTGTTCCTTAACCTCTTTTTTACGAATTACCTGAATCTTTTTGTACGGAATATTCCAGACAATAAAATAGCTCATCCCGGGAGTAATAGTCTTTGTGCCGTTTCCAAATCCGGGGAAATTAACTGGTTTCAGGTCTTTACCTGTACTGGTATATAGCAGCATTCTCAGACTTATATTCCAACCGATGCTTAAGTGGTTAAAGATTTCTGCCCTAACACCAGGGGACACCTCCAGAAAATGCCCCCAGTTTGTTTTCTGAGCGATAGAAGAGATTGTAGTACCCCAATAATCTGTTTTTTGAAATGAAGGAACTTCAGATTTGAACCGGCTCAGACCGTATCTCAATCCAATTCCTGCCCAATACTTTCCTTGTGATTTTTCAGGTTGCAGAAGATTAAAATCCATTCCAACGCGAATGTAACTACCTTTGTTCAGATAGGAGTAATTATTCTGGCTATACTTAAAATTCAGGTAACCAGCGTCGAGTATGACCGATCGCTTTTCATTGAGATCAAGTGAAATAAACCCTTCGGCATTCAGAATGTTTTTGTCAGTATAATATATAACCGGACCAGATAGTTCAATACCGGCTCTTATCTTTAGCGGAAAGGATATTGTGTCCTGGGCATTAACCTGAATCATACTGTAGTTCAGGAAAAACAGGAGACTAATAGAATATGCGAATGTTTTCCACATTTAAATTTGTAATAGTCTCGTTACTTATATATATGTCTTTGATGGCATGTTTTGTATGAAAAAGTGTTGTGTCAAGATGATGATAAAAAGTATAGCCGCACTCTTTTGAAATAAGATGAGGATAGGAACTATATTTGAATTCAATGGTATCGGTTATTCCATTTATTTCGATACTAAAGGAACAACTATCAGTTGAAGCATTAAGCGGTATCAGAGCAGGTTGCACATTGGTTTGACTATTATAAATAATTGAGTCACTGTTCAATCCATGAAGTGATATGCTATCAGGTGCTAGAAGTGTTTTTGTAGAATTATCATAAAATGAGGCTTTCAGATACGATTCTGTTTCCTCAAAACATGATCCGCTATTGCACGCGCTGAGGTATATTATAACACTGGTAAAAATGATAAATAGGCTTCCCCTGATCAATCTTTTCATTACTTTTCTGAAAGTCTCAAAAATACAAAAATAAGTCTGTCGTTCACAAAAAAAGATTTTAAATGCTTTATAGGCATTAAAACTAATTCAGACTCATGTTTATGTTTAAAATTTGGGAAGATTCTTCAGCATTCCATTTATGCCGATTTTGATTCTCAGGAGTACATTATTATCTTTCTCTCCGTTGAAATATATTTCTGCTATAATATCCTTATATTCTTTAAAAAGATAGTTCCGTTTCAACTTCAGAGTCGGAGACAATTCTCCTGTTTGTGATGTCCATTCTTCAGTAACTAACCGGAATCTTTTTATCTGTTCAAATTCTCCGAGTGATTTGTTCACTTCTCTGACTTCTTTACTATACCTATCAACCACCTCGTTCAACTCAATAAGCTCCCTGTTGTCGCGGAACTGAATCTTATGGATTGAGCACCAATCGTGCAGGAAAGCGAAATTTGGAGAGATCAAAGCGCTTGCAAATTTCTGGTTTTCTCCGATTACCATTGCCTGTTCTATAAAAAATGACTCTTTTAATTTATTTTCAATTACCTGGGGAGCAATATATTTTCCGGCACTTAGTTTAAACATCTCTTTCTTCCTGTCGGTAATTCTGAGGAATTTTCCTTCTTCAATTACTCCTATATCTCCTGTGTGCAACCATCCGTCCTGATCAATCATTTCGGCTGTAAGTTCAGGAGACTTGTAATAACCCATCATAACATTTTCTCCTTTGCACAGAATTTCGCCATCTTCTGCAATCTTAACTTCAACCCCTTCGATAACAGGCCCGCATGTTCCAAAACCTATTTCATCGATTCTTAAAGGATTAACAGATATTACCGGTGAAGTTTCAGTTAGTCCGTAACCCTGGATAATTGGTATCTCAGCTGCCCAGAAGATCTTCTCGAGTCTTGACTGGAGTGCTGCGCCACCTGAGACAAGTACCTGCAATTCTCCTCCAAGAGCTTCCTTCCATTTGCTGAAAACAAGTTTCCTGGCAATTTTAAGGCGAAATTTATAAAATTGTGAATTGCCTTTTAATTTGAACTTAAGTCCCAGGTTAACCGCCCAAAAGAATATTTGCTTCTTTAACCAGGGAAGATTACGACCTCTGCTGATTATATTATCGTATATTTTTTCGAGCAATCGGGGAACAGTATTGAAAATGTGTGGTTTAATCTCCTTAACGGTTTCAGATACTGTACCCATATTCTCAACATAATAAATGCTTATCCCTTTATACTGAAAGTGATAATTCACCATTCTTTCATAAACATGACAGAGAGGAAGAAAGCTGATAGCCCTGTGTCCATAGCCCAAATGGTGGGCTTTTGAAGTAGTTATGGCATTTTTTACAAGGTTATTATGGGAAAGCATTACCCCTTTTGAATTTCCTGTAGTGCCGGAAGTATAAATAATAGTAACAAGATCCTCAGGCTTAATACTATCTTTTATTTTCTCAAGTTCATCCTGAAATCTTCCGGAATTTTGCCTGCCTTCCTCTACTATTTCGCTGAATGATTTTACACCCTCAAACGGGTCAAATGAGTAAATCTCTTTCAACCCGGGAATTTTATTGACAATCGGATAAACCTTATTATATATTGTTTTGTTACCAACGATAATCATCTTAACCTCTGAGTGTTCAAGAATATATTCATACTCATCAGTTCCGATAGTGGGATAGATTGGTACGTGAATGAGTCCCGTCTGGGCGAGTGCCATATCGATAAAATTCCATTCCGGTTTGTTCCCGCTTATTGTTGCAACTTTGTCACCCTTTTTATATCCCATTGAAAGAAGACCATAACTGACCCAGTTCACATAACTGCTCACTTCTTCAGTTGAATAGGTAATCCATTCTTTATCTTTTTTCCCGCCAAACATGTCTTTTCTGGGATATTTTTCCAGGTTCAACTGAATTATGTCGAAGGTCCTTTTTATTTCCATAACAGAGTTAGATTAATCTGGAGACAATTCTACTGATTTTTTTCGAACAAATAATTGCAAGAGAATAACCAAAAATATTATTGATGATTAAATGCCATATTATCAATGAAATACAATAATATATTTAAAAACATATTTCGAATTTATTATATACTGCAACTTTATTTCAACTTAAGATCGTAGAAATACAGAAGATTCCTCTCAATTAATCAAATTGAGAAATCTTATTTAATTGTAACTAAATTAAGATAATTACTGTTGTGCTTACTAATGAATAATCTGTGCCTGCACTTTAGATTTTTCTGAGATATTCTGCAGCTTTCGAAAGTGCTCGTTGCAGCCCTTCCGGATTTTTTCCTCCGGCCGTTGCAAGTACCGGCTGACCACCTCCGCCGCCGTTGATTTCACCCGAAATTTCCTTAATAATTGCAACCGCACTCAGATTCTTCAACTTAACTAAATCATCAGTCAATGTGACAATAATACTAGCTTTTCCTGCATTTACCGTGCCTATTACCATTATCGTATTTTCCAATGACGAACTCACCTGGTGAGCAATATTCTTTAACACATCGGTTGAATCGGTTTCTATTTTTCCCGAAATCAATCTTATGTTATTTATTGTGACGGACTTGTCAGACAACTCTTTCAAACTTATTTTAGCTGACTGGACCTGTAATTTCTCAATATTCTTTCTAAGCGAGCTGTTTTCTGCCAGAATTTTTTCAATGCTTGCTGAGATATTTCCCGTGCTTTTTAGTAAAGTGGTCACATCCTCAACAGTTTTTATTTTTTCATTAATATATTCTTCTGCTTTTGAAGCTGTTAGAGCTTCAATCCTTCTTATGCCTGTAGCAATTGCTCCTTCAGATACAATTTTTATAATACCGATACTCCCGGTAGCTTTAACGTGTGTTCCCCCACACAATTCTATTGAATTTCCAAATTCTACAACCCTGACATTATCTCCGTATTTTTCTCCAAAGAGAGCCATGGCACCCATCGATCTGGCTTTTTCCATAGGGATACCCTCATATATCATGGCGGTATAATTTTTTCTTACCATTTTGTTAGCCAGCTCTTCTACTTTTAATAATTCTTCCTTACTCATTTTACTGAAATGGCTGAAATCAAAACGCAGGCGGTCAGGAGTAACAAGAGACCCTTTTTGTTCAACATGAGGTCCAAGAACTGTACGCAAAGCGTAATGAATCAGGTGTGTAGCAGTATGGTTATTAGCAGTCATAAGCCGCTTTTCGAGATCAACGGATGCTTTGTAAACTACCGAAAGATCCTCAGGCAGTTTCTCAGCAATATGTATAATAAGGCTGTTCTCTTTAATAGTATCTGTTATTAAGATTTTCTCTTTACCCGATGATATAAAACCCGTGTCTCCGGTCTGGCCTCCCGACTCGGCATAGAATGGGGTTTTATCGAAAACAAGCTGGTAATTTTGCTTCCCTTTGACTTTGACCCCACGGTATTTTGTTATAATCACTTCATCTTCTGTCTTTACATATCCGGTGAATTCTGTGCTGTCTTTCTCTTTTAAGACCGTCCAGTCTGCTGTTTCAACAACGGCATCTTCGCGTGATCTGTCTTTCTGATTTTTCATCTCCAGTTCGAATCCTTTAAGATCGAGATTCATGTTGTTCTCTTTAAGAATAAGTTGAGTAAGGTCAACCGGAAATCCGAAGGTATCATACATCTCAAAAGCTACTTTCCCGGAAAGTGTATTTTTATTCCCTTCCCGGAGTTCGCTTATCATCTTCTCAATCATTTTCAGACCTTTACCAAGAGTTTTGAGAAATGAAGTTTCTTCTTCGAAGATTATTTTAGCAATATGTTCCTTCCCCGATTGAAGTTCAGGATATTGCCCCCCCATTGTTGAAGCAAGAACAGGAACCAGACGATACATGAACGGTTCCTCTGTTCCAAGATTATTATAGCCATATCTGACCGCACGACGGAGTATCCTTCTTATAACATAGCCTGCTTTATTATTTGAAGGTAATTGTCCGTCGGCAATTGAGAAAGAAACTGCTCTTAGATGATCCGCAACGACACGGAGTGCAATATCCCATTTTTCATTAACCCCGTATTTCTTACCGGTAATTGAAGAGATCTCAGATATAATTTCCTGGAAAATGTCGGTATCGTAATTTGATTTTTTGCCCTGGACAACCATGCATAGCCTCTCGAATCCCATGCCGGTATCGACGTTTTTGGTGGGTAAAAATTCTAAAGAACCATCAGCTTTCCGGTTATATTGAATAAAAACCAGATTCCATATCTCAATCACCAGTGGATGACTTTTATTAACAAGTTCATGTCCCGGGATTTTTTTTCGTTCTGCTTCGTTTCTCAGGTCAACATGTATCTCTGAACACGGTCCGCATGGTCCCATTTCACCCATCTCCCAGAAATTATCTTTTTTTGATCCTTTCAGAATACGGTCTTTATCAATGTTAGATGCCCAGTAATCGAATGATTCCTGATCCAGTTCAAGTTTTTCAGATTCATCGCCTTCAAAAACTGTAACATATAAACGGTCCTTATCAATCTTCAGAGTATTGTGCAGAAATTCCCATGCCCAGTTTATGGCATCTCGTTTGAAGTAATCACCGAATGACCAGTTGCCAAGCATCTCAAACATAGTATGGTGATAAGTGTCATGTCCAACTTCTTCAAGATCATTATGTTTACCCGATACCCTCAAGCATTTCTGAGAGTTGGCAACTCTGCGATTTACAGCCTGGCTGTTGCCGAGGAAGATGTCCTTGAACTGGTTCATACCTGCATTCGTAAACATAAGAGTTGGATCATTTTTAATTACCATAGGTGCAGAAGGCACTATGAGATGTCCTTTAGATTCAAAAAACTCAAGAAATATCTGCCTCAGTTCCAGTGCCTTCATGTTATTTAGAATTATATTAAATTAGCGTTCGTTAAAATTTAGCTTGTAAAATTAATTTATTTGCTCTAGATTTGTGAAATAGCAATATATATTTCGAAAAAAACCTATTGTTTATTGATACGACACCGAAAATATGTTCTAGATTTATCCGATTTGCAATATAAGCAGGTCAGGTTGCCATGGAAAAAGAAATTTTTTAACATTCTCCTTTGGCTTGCCGGTTCACTTGTTGTGGCAGCTATTTATGGTACTTTTATCGAAAATATTTTCGGATCTCCAAAGGAAAAAATGCTGAGTCAGCAAGTCGAAAATATGAAACTTCAGTATTCATTAATCGGACGAGAGCTTGATAATTCACTGGCCTCGCTTAACAGTTTCAGACTTTCTGATGACAAAAGATACAGACCTATATTAGATATGGACAGTGTTCCCGGATCATACCGGAAAGCTGGAACAGGTGGTGTTGACAGGTACAGTGACCTTACCGGATATATAAACTCTGATCTTCTTATTGCATATAAATCAAAGCTTGATGAGATAAAAAGTATGGCCACTGTCCAGTCTGAGTCATTTAAGACAGTAGCTGAAAAAGCCATAGAATGGAAAAAAGAGATGGATCACTTCCCGGGAATAAGTCCGGTAAGTGTTAAATTCAGGCTTGGCGACTCATTCAGATGGAGAACCATTCATCCTGTATTAGGCGTGGCACGGATGCATAACGGTCAGGATTTTGAAGTACCATATGGTACCGATGTGTATGCCACCGGCGACGGTACAATTATTGAATCAGGCTGGAACTCCGGTGGATTCGGAAACTGCATTGTGATCGATCATGGTTATGGTTTTCAGACGGTTTATGGTCATCTAAGTGATATAAAGGTTGTTAAAGGTCAGTCCGTTAAAAGGGGAGATCTTATAGGAGTAAGTGGCAGTAGTGGTTTATCTTCAGGACCACATCTTCATTACCAGATTGAACAGTATGGTACCCATAAAAATCCTGTTAATTTCTTCAATAATGATGTCAGCGTAGATGAATATAAAGAAATGATTCAGGCTTTCGCATCAAGAGCAAAACAAAAATAATCTCCTCTAACCTTCAAATGTATTCATTTAAGTATCCAAATTGGATAGTGAATTTCTTATTTTTTTAGAATTGATTATCTTTGCCCATTATGCCACCAACAAAATATAAATTTAATCCTGATTCCCTGAGTTTTGATAAAATCAGACTCGGGATGAGTACTTTGTTGCTAAGGATTCTTGCTTACTTTGTTGGTTCCCTTATTTTTGCCCTTATATACTGGATTATTTTTGCTTCCTTCTTCGATTCGCCAAAGGAGAAAGCCCTTAAGCGGGAAGTTGAACAAATGACTATTCAATATGACTTGATACACAGGGAGATGAATAGTGTTGAATCTGTTTTGAATGACCTGCAAAAGACGGATGATAATCTTTACAGAACAATCTTTGATGCCGAACCTATTCCCTCTACCCAGAGGGATGGCGGCTTAGGAGGGGTAAACAGATATGAAGCTCTTGAAGGTTATAATAATTCTAACCTTGTAATAGAAACAGCAAGCAGACTCGATAAAATAACGAAAAAAGTTTATGTTCAGTCAAAATCCTTCGATGAGCTTATAAAAATGGCTGAAAAAAAGGGAGAAATGCTGCAGTCAATACCTTCTGTTATGCCAATTTCCAATAAAGATCTTACCAGAACAGCATCAGGATATGGCTGGAGAATTCATCCCTACTATAAAATCAGTAAGTTTCATTACGGGATGGATTTCACAGCTCCTTTGGGCACTGATGTATATGCGACAGGAAGTGGGAAAGTAGTCGAAGTGGTAGCCGCACAAAGAGGTCAGGGTAAACATATTACTATTGACCATGGTTTTGGATATACAAGTATTTATGCTCATCTCAGTAATTTTAATGTAAAGGTCGGGCAGAAAGTACAAAGAGGCGATATTATTGGTTTTGTAGGGTCTACAGGAATGTCTGTTGCAAACCATCTTCATTATGAAATTAAGCTTAACGGCGTAAATGTTGATCCTATAAACTACTTTTTCGAAGATCTGAATCCTGCTGAATATGAAAGAATTGTTGAAATTGCATCTAAAACAGGTCAGTCTCTCGATTAATTTTTTTAATAGACATTTTTTACAGGAGTTAAGATATTTAACTGTTCCTGACTAAAACCAGGTTTATTGGTAAAGGCTAATATAATCACTCGGTATGCCATATAAAGAAAAAAGAGTCGAAAAACTCTATTATTCAATAGGGGAAGTAGCTGAAATGCTTGAAGTTCCGATATCTACAATTCGTTTCTGGGAAAATGAGTTCGATATTCTCAAACCCATGAAAAATAAAAAAGGGAACAGATTGTTTACACCTGCTGACATTAAAAACCTCAGGATCATTCATCATCTGCTAAAAGATGAGGGAATGACACTTTCAGGTGCTAAAAAGCGGCTGTCGGAAAAATGGGCCGAAACAGACTATAAATACGAGATCAACGAATCACTTTTGAAAATTAAATCATTACTTCTCGATATAAAAGATAATATTTAGTAATTCTCATTGTTTCTCTGCAATCCTCAATGTAATTTTCCAGATAGATCGGGACAAATTGTTTAGTTTATAATTATTTTTATTACATAGAGTGCTCCAGAGTAGACACAGAAGTACGCAGTGAAAAACCAGTATGAAACTTAAAGATCTTGCTTTATATCTCGATTCCGTAGTTCCTCTGTCATTTCAGGAAGGTTATGATAATTCAGGACTACAGGTAGGCTTGACGGAACGTGAAGTATCTTCAGGATTGATTACGCTTGACGTTACAGAGGAGGTGATGGAAGAAGCTATTGCAAGTAAAATGGATGTGGTAATATCGCATCATCCTCTTATTTTCAAAGGTATAAAGAGCATTGGAGGTAAATCATTTACTGACAGGATACTGTATCAGGCAATCAAAAACGATATTGCAGTTTATTCAGCTCACACTAACCTCGATATCTTTAGTGGTGGAGTCAGCATGAAAATGGCTGAAAAAATTGGTCTGGAAGAAATCACGGTTTTATCGCCTTCGGAAAAGATGCTGTTAAAACTTGTTGTTTATATTCCTGAATCTCATCTGGAAGATGTGTGTAACGGACTTTTTGAAGCAGGGGCAGGTATCATTGGAAATTATGACCGTTGTGGATTTGTGACTTCTGGTACGGGAAGCTTCAGAGCCAATGAAATCGCAAAACCATTTGTTGGTGAAAAAGGGATAGTTCATTTTGAAAAAGAGATCCGCTTTGAAACAATTCTCTTTTCTCATCTGAGAGATAAAGTGATCGGAGCTCTGCTTAATATTCATCCTTACGAGGAGGTGGCTTATGATCTTTTTCCTCTTGAAAACAAAAATGCAGGAATAGGTCTGGGGTGCGTCGGTAAATTAAAGGATGCTGTTACTGAAAATGAATTTCTGAAACTTGTTTCCTCTGTTTTTAGCGCTGATGGTATAAGATACTCCAAACCAACCGGGAAGATGATTAAAAAAGTTGCTCTCTGCGGAGGTTCGGGAGCATCTCTTATCAATAACTCAATTTCCGCTGGTGCAGATGTATTTCTGACTGCTGATCTTAAATATCATGATTTCTTTAAAGCGGAAAACAGAATATTACTGGTAGATACCGGACATTTTGAAAGCGAAAAATTCTCAAGAGAAATTTTAAAAGACTTAATTATTAAAAAATTCCCTAAATTTGCAGTCCGGTTTTCAGAAACAAATACGAATCCGATAAATTATTTTTAAAGATGGAAAAAGCAAAATCACATGAGTCTGAAATTTCTGTTGAAGAAAGATTAAGAGCATTATATAGTTTACAATTAGTTGATTCAGAGATAGATAAAATCAAAACTCTCAGGGGGGAATTACCTCTAGAGGTACAGGATCTGGAGGATGAGATTGCAGGATTGGAGACCAGGTTAGGGAATCTTAAAGAAGAAGTTGAAACCCTTGAAAAATCGGTTGTCAAGAAGAATAATGAGATAACTGATGCAGAAGTGCTGATAAAAAAATATGAAGAACAGCAAAAAAATGTAAGAAATAACCGGGAATTTGATTCACTCTCCAAAGAAATTGAATATCAGAACCTGGAGATTGAACTGTTCAATAAGAAAATAAAGGAGTTTAATTTTCTTATAGAGGAAAAGAAACTGGTTATTGCTGAATCAGAGGCAACTCTGGCCGATCGCAAAACTGATCTTGATAACAAAAAATCAGAATTGGATGAGATAATCTCAGATACTCAGAAAGAAGAGGAAGGCTTATATAAAAAATCTGAAAAAGTAGAGGCTATTATTGAAGAAAGATTGCTAACAGCTTACAAAAGAATCCGTTCAAATGCCAGAAACGGTCTTGCAGTAGTTCCGGTTCAGAGAGACGCATGCGGTGGATGCTTTAATCAGATACCTCCTCAGCGGCAGCTGGATATCAGATCAAGAAAGAAAATAATAGTTTGCGAATATTGCGGGCGAATTCTGGTCGATGATGAAATAATAAAAGAAGGACATCTGTAATATTTGAACCAAAATATTTACGAAAGCTGACTCATTTAGAGTCGGCTTTTTTGTTTTTACTAACTTTGCATAATTATTTATAATCGCCTGATATGACAATTACTGATTTCAAGAAATTGATTTCTGAGGGTATTCCCTCTGACCTTCCTGAACTTAAGCCATATGACAATAACATTAATCATGCTCCCAAAAGAAAAGATATACTTAATAATGTTGAGAAACGACTTGCAATAAAGAACGCCCTCAGGTATTTTCCGGAAAGACATCATCCTGTACTGGCAAAAGAATTTGCCATGGAACTTGCAACTTATGGCAGGATATATATGTACAGATTCAGACCTGATTATGAAATTAAGGCCCGTCATATGGATGATTTCCCGTTTCACTCAAGGAGTGCGGGTGCTATTATGCTGATGATATCAAATAATCTTGATGTAAGGGTGGCACAGCATCCGCATGAATTAATAACATACGGCGGTAATGGTGCGGTTTTTCAGAATTGGGCTCAATACAGGCTGACAATGAAATACCTGTCAGAGATGACTGATGAGCAGACGCTGGTAATGTATTCAGGTCATCCTCTGGGTCTTTTCCCTTCACTGAAAAGTTCCCCAAGATTAGTTGTTACAAATGGAATGGTTATCCCTAATTATTCCTCACAGGATCACTGGGAGAAATTTAATGCTCTCGGAGTATCGCAGTATGGACAGATGACTGCAGGATCGTATATGTATATAGGACCCCAGGGTATCGTTCATGGCACTACCATTACAATTCTTAATGCCGCAAGGATGATATCTAAGACCGGAGATGTGTTAAAAGGTAAACTTTTTGTGTCGTCAGGACTTGGTGGAATGTCAGGGGCCCAACCTAAAGCTGCAAGTATAGCAGGTATTATTTCGGTTATAGCTGAGATCAATCCCAAAGCAATCAGAACAAGACACTCCCAGGGTTGGGTCGATGAAGTATTTGTCGATCTGAATAGTCTTGTGAGGAGAGTAAAGGAGGCAATTGCAGCTCAAAAAACGACCTCAATTGCATATGAGGGGAATATTGTTGATTTATGGGAGAAATTTGCTGATGAAAACATTTATGTTGATCTTGGTTCTGATCAGACTTCACTTCATAATCCATGGTCAGGAGGATATTATCCAGCCGGTTTAAGCTTTGAAGAATCAAACTTATTGATGTCGGAAAATCCCGAAAGATTTAAGGATCTTGTACATGAGTCATTAAGAAGACAGGTTAAGGCCATAAATCGGCACACGGAGAGAGGGACTTATTTTTTTGATTATGGAAATGCATTTTTGCTTGAAGCTTCAAGAGCGGGAGGAGATGTTCTGAAAAAGAACGGGGAATTCAGGTACCCATCTTATGTTCAGGACATTATGGGGCCTCTATGTTTTGATTATGGCTTTGGTCCTTTCCGGTGGGTATGTTGTTCAAATGAACCTTCTGATCTGGAAATCACTGACAATATTGCAATTGAGACCCTTACCGAATTATTAAAAAAATCACCATCACAGATTATGCAACAACTGAATGACAATATTCACTGGATCAGAGGTGCGGGGAAAAACAAACTGGTGGTTGGCTCACAGGCGAGAATTCTCTATGCTGATGCTCATGGTAGGATGGAAATTGCTTCTGCTTTCAATAAAGCTATCTCAAATGGGGAAATTTCAGCCCCGATAGTAATAGGAAGAGATCATCATGATGTATCAGGGACCGATTCTCCATACAGAGAGACTTCCAATATATATGACGGATCAAAATTCACGGCTGATATGGCGGTTCAGAATGTAATTGGTGATTCTTTCCGTGGTGCAACATGGGTATCACTTCATAATGGAGGAGGAGTAGGGTGGGGCGAAGTAATAAATGGCGGATTTGGGATGGTTCTTGATGGTACTCCCGAGACTGAGAAAAAGCTTAGAATGATGCTTCATTGGGATGTCAACAATGGGATTGCCCGACGTAGCTGGGCGCGGAATAAAGAAGCAATGGTCACTCTTAAAACAGAAATGGAAATTACGCCTGATCTTAAGGTGACCGTTCCGTATATTGCAGATGATGAATTGATTGATAATGCTCTTAAGGGTATATGAAGTTCGGGTAATACGAGTTACCGGGTTAGAAGGCAAAATAATCCTCTTGCGAACTTGCCATGTTATCAGAATACGCCACATGAAAGCATAACAAGCATGCAATCGTTGACCACCTCAATGTTGTTCTTTCTTAAAATCTCAGCAAATTCACTGTTTGTGGTTCCTGGATTAAAAATTATCCTCTTGGGATTTAGTGATAATATATAATCGTAATATTCCTGCTGGTTTTCAGCATTCAGATACAATGTAACGGTATGAACAGGGCCAATATCGTAAGGCATACCTTTTCTGATCCGGAAATTCCCCGTTTCAGCTTCTCTTTTTCCAATAGCGATTACCGGTATATTTTTGCTTAGAAGCGACTTTATTGCCCTATTGGAATATCTTTCGGGTTTCGGACTCGCCCCAAGGACCAAGGTAGTTTTATCCATTTCAGTATTTTAGTTTTGAAACCTTTCTATTGGTTGAGAAGAACAACTGCTATTGCAGCAATTCCTTCTTCTCTGCCAATGAACCCTAGTTTTTCAGCAGTGGTAGCTTTGACTGAAATATTATCGGGTTTAGTTTCCAAAATGAGTGATATGGTGTTTTTCATTTCCTGGATAAAAGGGGATATTTTTGGATTCTCGAGACACAGAGTACTATCGATATTAGTTATGCTGAATCCTTTTTGTCTGATCAGGTCATAAGTGTTTTTCAGCAGAATTTTGCTGTCAATGTCTTTGTATTTACGATCCGTATCGGGAAAATAATATCCGATATCCCTTAATCCTGCTGCTCCTAGCATGGCATCGCAGATTGCATGAAGCAGAACATCTCCGTCTGAATGAGCCACACAACCCTTTTCAGAAGGTATTTTCACACCTCCCAGCCATAAATTTAATCCTTGTTCAAGACGGTGAAAATCAATTCCCTGTCCGATCCTGATACTCATCCCTTCGATCTGTTGGCATTTCTCAGAGAATTAAAATCCCAGGCTATGGAAAACCTCAGAGTATGCGCCAGAGGGTTATTCTGAGCAACTGGCATCAGGTATGAGAAATCAAGTGTAAATGCTTTAAGCCTGAACCCGGCTCCTGCAGTAAAATATTTTCTGTTACCCTTGGTTGGATTTTCATAAAAATAGCCACCCCTGATTGCAAACTGTTCATTGTACCAGTATTCCAGCCCGAATGAATAGGTAATCTCGTGGAGTTCTTCCTTAAATCCGCCCGGTGCATCAAAGAACGACTGAAATATTGCGACCGGGACAGAGACATTCGGATCCCTTCCTTTAATGATACTATCCTTGTTTGTGCTGCTATAAATTGGAGGTGTGGGAACCAACAGCTTATTAAGGTCGATGGTTGCAGTTATTTTATTAAAATGGTCAAGATTAATTGTAGCGGATGTACCAAGACGCATATTCATGGGTATAAAATCAGATTGCTCCACCGATGAATAGCTCATCTTCGTTCCGATGTTTGAAAAATTAAGTCCGAATCCTATCTGACCATCTTTGCTTAAGATGCTCATCTTCTTTTGATAGTATGCAGAAATATCGGCAGCAAATGATATCCCCGGTTTTGTAGCAACACCGCCGGAATAGGAACCGCCTGTCAGATTAGAATAAATAAATCTAAAGGCTACACTTCCAGACAGATTGTCGGTAAATAACCTTGAATAGCCGGCATCAATAGAAAATTCATTTGGAGTAAAAGTACGTTCAAGATGCCCAAATTCATCTGTAAACGGTACATCACCCAGAGAAGAATATAGTAGACTGGCAGAGATAACCTGTTTACTGTCAATCCTTTTATATCCGGCAAGATATGCAATATTAATATCGGGAACCAGATTCCTGAGCCATGGGGAATAAGAAATTCCTACGCCTCCATTTCCATCGATAAAAGCAAATTTGGCTGGATTCCAGTGCATACTATAAACATCAGGTGATGTTGCAACGCCTGCATCACCCATTGCACCGGCTCTTGAATCAGGAGCTATAGTAAGGAATGGAACAACTGTTTGTATGGCATTTAGTTCACCTGAGCTAGATTGTGAAAATAGTACAGTTTCGCCCGAAAGCGCTATAAGAAATATTGCTAAAGCAAATCTTTTTTTCTTCATAATGGTCATTAACATTCAACGAATTTACAAATATAAAACTATTTTTCGTGGTTAATATTGTGCAATTATCACAAAATGATCATACGGCCTGACGCTCTTGCAGTTTCTCCGTTTCCGGTAGTTATAGTGACTGTGTAGGGATACATTCCCCTGGCGGTTTTTCTTCCTCCGTCATCTTTCCCGTCCCAGGTTATCGCCGGAATAGTATACCCGGAAGATTCAACCTGAGTTTTTATGATCTTTATTAATCTTCCATCTATACTGAAAATATTAATTGTGACTGCTAATTCATTATCCGGTCTGTTATGCTCGAGACTGATCTTAGTCTCACCCGAGAATGGGTTAGGATAGTTAAGAAGATTTCTGAGTATGAATTTTCCCCCTGTAACTACCTGAAACGAAATTGTTTTCTCTGATGAGTTATTTAAATTATCCCAGGCTTTTACTGTAATTGAATGATTGCCTACACTCAAGCCTGAAAGATTATATTGAATATTCCCTTTCATATAGTTATCGAAATCATCTACAAAATAACTATTTAGCACAAATGTATTGTTGGATTCATTATCAAGATATCCGGTTATATCGTGTCCTATTCCTGAGCCGGTAGTATTAATTCCCTCCCGGTCATTCAGTATTGCCAGCAGCATAGGATTACTATCGGTTATTCCGCCGTTTCGGAAGAGAGTGTCGTTCATAAATAATTTTATATCCGGACCTGTTGTGTCTGAAGGAATGGCATTAGAGAAACCTCCGACAGTTATGCCTTTGAAGCAACCAGTCATATCTGCCGTATCATTATAGGCATAATAGCTTATTTTTCCTGCACCAAATGAATAATCTATATCTCTGGGAACAATAAAGGTGAAATTGAATCTGCCGTTTTTAGCTGTTGTTTTCCCACTAAAAAGAATATTGTTCCTAAGATTGAAGCTCATGCTTTGTCCTCCATCATTTGCAAGAGTCATTATTTTACTTGCTTTATCAAATACTATTGGTGATACTACTCCATTGAATGAGTTCATAGGATTTCCAAGAGGATCTTCAACATGCCCCGCAACAGAGATAAGAGAAAGCGCATTGAGGGTGTCAATCTTATTATTAACCGATATATTATTTACAGAATCCGTAATGACATTGCCATGATAGGGATATGCAAGTTTTAAAGCCGGATCGCCCAGAAGGGTGAAGTTCCTTTTATTAGGACCTGATCCTGCGTTATTTTTGGCGGTCATTATTATGTCGCCTAAACGCATGGAATTACCATTTTTATCATGATTGAATGCACATTTGTAAATATTTTTGTTGAGATCATAATTTGGTGCGGAATAAACTACTCTTGTGGTAGACATTAACGCTATGCCACCACCGTCTTCGCTGAGAAGGATCATTTCTCCACCTGAGGGTTTCCCTGTCAACTTCCTGGTCGCCAGGTTTAGTTCAACATTATCGAAACGGCTGAATTCACATGTAGCAGTAACGAAAAGGGGAAGTTTCGCTCCATTTTTCCACGAATTAATAGTTGCTGTATTCACAACACCTTCGGCTGCTAGACTATTTTCATTTCCATGTCCGGTATAATTGAATATCAGACAGCCTGAGTTAATTCGATCGTTAATTGCTTTATTTACATCAGGGTATGACTGCCCGTTAACTGTAGTAATTTTTTTGAATGCATCGAGATAGATTTTATCAATATTGTAGGAAGGTACACTATCTTCCAGAAGTGAAGCAAGACCTTCCGCGTCAGACAGGTGTACGTTTCCATCTCCATCATCTGCTGAGAGGCATATCACATTTTTCCAGGCTCCTGAATTGCCAGGGTCGAGGTATTTTTTAATCTTTGAAACGACTATACCTGCCTGGGTGGTATCGGATACCGGCAAACGTCCGATACCAATATCTTCCGTCCCATCTGATTCTCCTGCTCCATCATCAAGAAGTCCATAAAAATCATCAGACGTAAATGAAGAAACGACCACATTTGAGTTTTGTGACTGATAGGTGGGTATGAAGTCAGGATTATCGGGAGGAGGTGTCTTATTTTCATATGATCCATCGCCGAACAGAAGCAGATATTTGAGAGGATGTGTACTTCCTTTCTGTTTCACATACTTCATCCTTAA
>DCFT01000130.1 GCA_002319885.1 Bacteroidales bacterium UBA1797 | reverse complement strand
CTGGTATTGAAAAGGTAACAGTTCAAAAAACTGTTGAAGCCTTAATGGAAACTGTAAAAGATTCTATGGTAAAAGGAAGTAATGTTTATCTCAGAGGTTTTGGAAGCTTCATAGTTAAGAAAAGGGCTAAGAAAACTGCAAGGAATATATCAAAAAATACGACAATCATTATTCCTGCTCACAACATACCAGCCTTCAAGCCGGCAAAATCATTTATAACAAAAGTTAAATCACACGTTAAGAAATAATTCTCTATGCCAAGCGGTAAAAAAAGAAAAAGACATAAAATGGCCACTCACAAACGTAAAAAACGTTTGCGGAAGAACAGACATAAAAAGAAATAGCAGATCAGTAAGTGGTCGTCATTAAATATATTAAACCTAAGGATCTGATGGTCTTTAGGTTTATTTATTAGCATATCGGATGTGGCGGATAATATATTAACTCAGATTAATATAGTGAAGTGGTAAACAAGGATTTAATCATTGATGTTGGTGATTCCGAGGTTTCTTTAGCGTTGTTGGAAGACAAGCAGTTAATTGAATTAAACAAGGAAAAGCGTAATGTAAAGTTTTCTGTCGGGGATATTTATCTTGGGAAAGTAAAGAAGATTATGCCCGGACTTAATGCTGCTTTTATCAATGTAGGTTATGAAAGAGATGCATTTCTCCATTATCTTGATCTTGGTGCTCAATTCAGAACCCAGCACAAGTATTATCTTACAGCTCTTCAGAAACAAGGAAAAGTTCCACCGGTACATAAGTTCAAACCTGAACCTGACATAGACAAGGACGGGAAAATTACAGATGTTTTAGTCACCGGACAGACTGTTATTGTTCAGATCACAAAGGAACCTATTTCAACAAAAGGTCCACGACTTGCCTCCGAGATATCGCTGGCCGGGCGGAACCTTGTCTTAATGCCATACTCTGATAAGGTATCAATCTCCTCAAAAATTGAAAGCATAGAGGAGAAAAACCGTCTTAAATCGCTGGTTCAGAGTATTAAACCACGAAATTACGGTGTTATAGTCCGGACAGTGGCCGAAGGTAAAAAAGTCGCTGTACTCGATGCAGAGCTTAGGGAACTTGTACAAAAATGGGAATCTGCCTTTCTCACAGTTAAGAAGGAGATAAAAGCACCGAAATTGTTCATCGGCGAGATGAACAGAACTTCAACAATCCTCAGAGACATGCTTAATGTTACCTTCAACAGTATTCATATCAATGAGCCTACTTTGGCTGAAGATATAAGGACATACATAAGAGGTATTGCCCCGGAAAAAGAAAAAATAGTCAAATTTTACAAGGGAACGCTACCAATATTTGACTATTTCGGTATTAATAAGCAGATAAAAGGACTCTTTGGAAAGACTGTCTCTTTCAAACATGGGGCATATCTGATTATTGAACATACGGAAGCACTTCATGTTATTGATGTTAACAGCGGTAACAGATCGAGGTCGGGGAATGATCAGGAGTCAAATGCCCTTGAAGTTAATATGGAAGCCGCAACAGAAATCGCCAGACAATTAAGACTCAGGGATATGGGTGGAATAATTGTAGTCGATTTTATTGATATGCAATCACAGGAAAACAAACAACAACTTTACGATAAGGTGAAGGATGTGATGGCAAACGACAGGACCAAACATAATATTCTGCCCCTTACCAAGTTTGGTCTTATGCAAATAACACGGCAACGGGTCAGACCCGAAATGAATATTATTACTAACGAGAAATGCCCATCGTGTCAGGGTACAGGGGAAACTAAACCCACAATATTATTCACCGATGAACTCGAGAAAGACCTCTCTTTTATTGTCGATAAAATTAAAACACGGAAATTAATTCTTAATGTACATCCTTTCGTTGCATCCTATCTCACAAAGGGTCTGTTCCCAATCTACAGAAAATGGAATTTTAAATTTAAGGTCAGAATTAAAGTCCAGGCTGTAACATCTTACTATATGCTTGAGTATCATTTCTATGATCATTTTAATAATGAAATAGATCTGGACTAAAGACTCAGTGCACAGTGAACAGGGCAAAAAAATAAAAGATTGTCAATATATTCTCTGTGTAACTCTGTGTTTCCTCTGTGTAACTCTGTGTAAGTTCTTTTTTTATCTTTGTGAACCTTAGTGTAAACCTTTGTGTTACTTAGTGGTAAAAAAAAGTAAATTATCTACAAAGAATCACAAAGGAAAAACAAAGTAACACAAAGAGAAATGTGACTCAATAAAATCAGTAACATAATGAAAAAATTTGTGCTTATTATTTCCTTCATACTTTTTATCTCACACCTGTCGGCTCAAATATATGATCCAGTAACTTGGGATTTCAGTTATGAAAAGAGAGGAGACAATCAGTATGAATTGATTTTTACGGCAACTATTGATAAAGGTTCCCACATATATTCAATGGATATCCCGTCAGGGGGACCTATCCCTACATCTTTCAGGTACGACTCAATATCCGGTTATAAACTTGACGGAAAAACATATGAAGTTACAAAACCCCTTGAAGTTTTTGATGATGCTTTTGGTTTTAAGATAAAAACGTTCAGTAATACAGCTGAATTCAGACAGAAAATTTCGGCTGTTTCATCTTCTTTCACAGTTATAGGTTCAGTGAATTTTATGGCCTGTAATAATGCCACCTGTTCTCCACCAAAAGATGTTGAATTTGCTATAAAAATAGGTGATAAGACTGAGAATAAGGTTATTAAAAATATCTTAAATACTGGAGCAGGATCAAAACCTGTTAAACCCGACAGAGGTCTTTTGAAATTCTTTCTTATTTCACTCCTGGCGGGTTTCGCTGGTGTGCTTACTCCATGTGTATTTCCTATGATACCTATGACTGTAGCCTTCTTTTCACAGGGTACAGCGGAACGGGGTAAAGCTGTTTTCAAGGCAATTATTTTCGGTATTTCTATTGTTTTGATCTATTCATCTTTAGGGATTGTTGTTTCTCTCACAAGTGCGGGTGCAGGTTTTGCAAATACTCTGAGCACTCACTGGATACCAAATACAATATTCTTTTTATTATTTGTAATATTCGCGATATCATTCTTTGGTGCTTTTGAGATTCTTCTCCCAAACAGCTGGGTTACCGGTGCTGATACCAGAGTCGATAAAGGAGGCATACTTGCAGCATTTTTTATGGGACTAACAACTGTAATAGTCTCATTCTCATGCACCGGACCTATCATTGGTGCTCTTCTTGTTGAAGCAGCCAGCGGTGATGTATTACGGCCAACATTAGGAATGATCGGATTCGGAATCGCATTTGCTCTGCCGTTTACAATATTTGCTCTGTTTCCATCAATAATGAGTCGTATACCAAAATCGGGCGGGTGGTTAAACTCAATAAAAGTTGTACTGGGGTTTATTATGTTAGCCTTCAGTATGAAATTTCTGATGACAATTGATAGTGTTTACTCTTTGGGAATCCTCTCACGCAGTTTATTTATTTCTATCTGGATCGTTATTTTTTTCCTTCTTGGTCTGTACCTTCTTGGGAAAATTAAATTTTCACACGACAGCGATATCCCTCATATCGGGGTTTTCAGACTTTTCCTTGTTATAATTGTTTTTACTTTCGTGGTTTATCTCATACCAGGGCTTTTTGGAGCTCCTCTGAATGGTTTGTCATCTTTCCTTCCTCCTCAGTCAAATTCTGATTTTAACCTGCCAAAAATGATAATGGAAAACAGGTCACTGACTGCCCCGGATATGCAGACCAACCAAAGTAACACGATTTGTTCAGAGCCCAAATACAATGATATCTTTCAAATGCCTGTTGGTCTGAATGGCTATTTCGATTACAAACAGGGACTAGCATGTGCAAAGGAGCAGAATAAACCAGTTCTGATTGATTTTAAAGGACATGCATGTGCAAATTGTAAACGAATGGATGCTAAAGTATGGTCAGATCCTGAGATATTTAACCGTCTGAGAAATAATTTTGTGATTATTGAACTTTATGTTGACGACAGGACTCAATTGCCTGAAAATGAATGGATAGTCTCAGCCATTGATGGCAAACAGAAAAAGACAATCGGAAAACTATATGAGGACCTGGAAATCTCAAAATATAAGACCAATGCCCTGCCTCTTTATGTTATAACTGATTCTGAGGGAAATGCTTTAAACACACCGATGCCCACTAATCTGAATATTGAAGAATATAAAAAATGGCTCGATGAAGGCTTATCAAACTTTAATTCGCAAAAATCCCATTAATAAATCTGCCAATATTTTTTATGAACCCATCCACCAAAGGACTATCAGAAAAGTTAAATCCATTAACCACAAAGGTCACAAAGAAGTAACACAAAGAACACAGAGAGGTTCATACGTTAAGAAATAGCCTTGTAGGATTTTTAGCACAGGCGCCAGAATAAAGTGGTGGTGCTTTAACTTTGTGTACTTTTATCCTTTTTCAACCACCGAAGCTTTAGCGTAGGTGGTCTTTGAGCTCTTTGTGGTTAAAAGGACTTTTACAACATCTGCGTTAAAAAATAATAAATAAGAAATAGAGTCAGAAACTGTAGTACTTTTTATATCAGCAGTTAGAAAACGTATGAAACTGATAGAGCGAAATCGAAAGGCATCACTCTTAAAAATGCAGGTACAGATAATTCAACGAAAGGTTTTAGGTTTAAACTGATATTCAATGGAATATCCTCAACCCTGTATTCAGCAGCCAACCATCCGTCAACACCCAACAATGGGCTGAAGCTTTCTCTGTGGTATCCGGCCGGATCATAGGTATAGTCGAGCCGGTCGGTATAGCCAAATCCCACATGGCCACCATAACCCCATGCAAAGAAGAGGTCAGGTGAGATTGTATTTAACGATTTTTCATAGACGATTCTCAAACCGGTTAGCTGCATTCCATGGTAGCTGAACCCGAGCATGGCATTGTATCCGATTTGAGCATTTCCAGCTTCGTGAGTAAGCTGATAAAAGATTCCTCCTCTGTAGCCAATCCTCAGACCTGCCTGTCTGTTGCCATACTGACCATTAACTGAAGGGAAAATTAGTATTAAAGCTAAAAGTGTAAAATAGAGTTTTTTCATTTACTGAATTTTTTTTAAAAGGACATTCTAAAAATATCAAGGTTGCATGGAGTCATAATTATTTTATATAAATATTCCCATGTGTTGCATCGATCCGTACTCTTGCAGTTCCCTGATTCCTTCCGAAGGTGCCGGATGTCATATACTCCTTCTTGTCGTAATTCAGTGCTTTTTGCTCGGTTTTAATATTTTTATCAGGCAATACCAGGAAAGCATTCAGATGTCTGATATCAAAATTGTACGACGATGCCTGATCAAAAACCAGTGATATGTCAGAGTAGCCAGAGGTAATATTAATAGATTCAAACCCTTTTTCAATCAGATCGGCATTTACACTTCCATACTTCGTATTGAGGTTTAACTCTTTTCTGATAGTATTTACTCTGTAGTCGGTGAAGTAAGCATTGCCCTGAAGAGATCCTATATTACCGATGAAGAATTTATCTCTGCGTGATTCACCCCTGATCATTCCGGCTTTTTTTATATCATATTTTGAAGATATGGAATTAATTGTCAGATCTTCAGTCTCCCCGATTGACAGATCTGAAAAAGATGCATCGATGTTCCCCGAGGTTATTGAATTTATATTAGCATCGCAGAAAACCATTGTAACTGATGAATTTTTACCGAGAGAATTTGCTTTAAAGGAACCGTTGGAAATTGAAATCCTTGATTCTCCTGTATTATCCTCCATATACACGTCCCCGTATTTATTTTCAATATTAAGATTCATATAATCAGGGATATTGATATAGTAATTGATTTCAACGTGAGAGTCATATGAAATTATTTTGCTTGTCATGCCCTTAAAACTCTCGAAAAGCATATTTATATTTGAAGTGAATTCCGTCTGTGCTCTTACCAGGTATTTTGTATCAGTGATTTTTACATTTATTCCATCGAACATCTTCACTAATTTCGAACGATCTTTTGCAAAAGCTTTGACTTCAGCCCGTATATAGGCAGAATCTTTATTCCATGGCGTGATCTGAATAGTGCCATATTTGTTAGATACTTCCAGAGTGGTTTCTCTTCCTACCTCGACAGTTTTTATGTAACTCCGGGTTTCCGAATCATTTTGAGCTGCAACATAAGAGAAAGTGAGAAGTATCGTACTTATAAACATGATTAATTTATAACTCATAGCTTTTCTTTTTTTCAGGTTTCTTTTGATCTGACTTCAGTTCTGCCAGCATATCCTCGAGAATCTGGATTTTTATCCTGTAATTCTGGATCAATGCTTCAACAACATCCTGGTTAGAGATATTATCTTTCAGGTCTTTTTTAAGGTCGGAGCAAATACTGTCGAGGTGCGATAAATCGATGTTAAGCTCTTTTTTAATGTCAGGGCTTTTTGTCAATAGCGGTGTTACTTCTTTATAAAGTGAGCTTACCAGATTGTTATAATACACCTCTGTCTCTTTCAATTGAGGATAAGATTGAACAAGTCCTTCATCATTTATTTTTGTGTTGTTCGAATCGGACCATCTGTAAACAGGTTTGAATAATAATACTGCCGTTCCAAGAATTACAATCAGCATTGCCGCAACGGACAGCCAGTATCTCACCGGGAGTTTTTCTTTTTTCAGTTTTTTCCTGATCTTTCTCCAAATATCTTCAGGCGTATTGTACCTGTCCAGATCCTGCCTGTTCTGCCTGATATGTTCCTCAAGTTTGTCCATATAGTTAATTTTTAGAAAGCATATTTCTCAACTTTTCTTTTGCCCTCGAATACTGGGATTTCGAAGTAGATTCGGAAATTCCAAGTATCTGTGAGATTTCCGTATGGTCGTATCCTTCAATCAGATACAGTGTTAAAATAATTCTGTAGCCATCGGGAAGCATTTCAATACTTTTAAATATTTTTTCAGTTTCATAAATTACTTCCTCTTCTTCTTCATAAATGACAGAAGGCATTGTATCACAGAGTGTCAGGTCTACTTTTTTCTTCTTAATATGATTAATACATTTATTTACTATTATTTTCTTAAGCCAGGCGCCGAATGTCGATTCAAATCTGAATGAATCAATATTTCTGAAGCATTCTACAAATGCTTCCTGAAGGATATCCTCAGCATCTTCCCTGTTATTCAATATCCTGTATGCGAGGTTGTACATGGCTTTTGAATATTGATTATAAAGCCTGTATTGAGCCTTAGTGTTACCCTTTCTGCATTCTTCAATCAGAGAGGCATGTATGTATACATCTATATTATCCACTGATAAATTTACCTGGTTATAAAGACAACAGGATATTGGCGGAGTTGCATTATCTGGCTGAATTTTTAAATTTTTTTCCAACAGGGATACCAATGAAGACTATTAAAAGTATTATCCCGCTTAGGAACGAAGAGATCTTTAAAAGGTAATCTCCATATCTTACATAGGGAGTGATTGCTGTTTCAGGGTAGATTTCTCCTTTAATTACTGTTTTTACCCACCATGTTGACTCAACAGTTCTCTTCCCTCTGATATCAATCAGGCATGATATCCCGGTGTTAGCAGCTCTTGCAACTGGTCTTCTGTTTTCGATTGCTCTTAATGATGCGAAGTAGAGATGCTGTTTATAACCATTTGTGTTCTTCCACCAACCATCGTTTGTTATTATAAATAAAGCTTCAGCCCCTTTTTTGACGTAGTCGGTAACAAATTTTCCGAAAACAGATTCATAACATATTACGGGCGCTATTTTCATTGAAGTAGCGGTATGCTCAAAACATACTCTGTCCTTCTGCATTCCGTAACCCCATTTAGTTCCTCCCAGGTAAGGCAATATTCTGGTGATTAACCGGCCTGGACCATTTGAAAATTGCATTTCAATACCCGGTACAAGTTTCGATTTATGATAAATACCAAATGATTTTCCGCTATCTATCTGAACGGCAGAGTTGAAATGGTCATAAAACATGCCTGATGCATCTATTTTTCTGGCACTGACAGTGGGTGCTTCTTTTGTTGGTGGATAAAGCCTGTATGTAACCAGCCCTATTACAATATTAAGGCCAGGGTGCTTTACCGGGATCTTTTTGATCAGCTTTATATATCTGTCATTCGCAAGGTCATCAAGGTTTGCCGGGTCGTCAATTGTAGTTTCCGGAGTAATCAGCCAGTCGGTTTTATCAGTTACAGCGTAATTTGCCATTGTTATTACTTTGTTCAGCTGATCTTCAAAGGGAACTATGAATTTTTCGGTGTAAGGATCTGTATTTGGCTGTATAATTACGACTTCTGAACCATTCCGGGTGTTTTGTTGTATCGTGAAGTATCGGTAAACAGAAAAAGATGCCGGCATAATAATTATCAATATCCAGATTATCAGGTACAATGCATTCTTCCTTTTTTTTGTCAGAAATTGAACCAGTATTATAGCAAGGAACAGGTTGGATAATAAAACCCAGAGAGAACCACCTGCTGTTCCTGTTAATTCATACCATTGAATGAAAAGTATATCTTTTGAAAGCCCGTTACCCAGATTCAACCACGGCGAAATGATATTAATATTCAAACTTAGATATTCATAGCCAAGCCAAAAAACGATCATAGAAATAAATCCTGACAGATTTCCTGCCCTCAGACGAACAACGTGAGCCATATATGTTGTGAAGGACATTAAAAATGACAATCCCATAATTACACAGATTGCACCTGTTATGCTTGCAACACGCATCCAGCCCAGAGAAATAATGCTAAAAATTACAAAGCCCGGAAGTGTTAAAATAAAAAAGGCGTTAGGAGTGAACCTTTTAGGATTCTCATATAAATAATTCTCTATAAGGAAAAAAGGTACAAAGGCTATGAGCAGGATAAGTCCTGAACACCATCCTGTCCACGCAAGTCCTGAGAGAATTCCTCCGATAACTGACAGCCCGCTAAGGTTATATTTGTTCATCTTTTATTAACCTTCTTTTCCGAAAAAGGTCAGGTCTGTTAATAATGAAAACTCCTGTAAATATACAGATAACGGAGATTATCATAGCTGATGTAAAATGTTCGTTATCAGCTATACCCCAAAGAGCTGCCACAATTGGAATAAAATAGGTAACTGAAGATGCAAAAATGGGGGATGTGTCTCTTATGAGAAGATAATAAATACCCAGAGCTACTGAGGTTCCAAGCACTCCAAGTATTCCTATGAAACACAGGTTTCTGACCCAGTTTAAAGTATGAACAGATGCCGCCAGATCAGAACACAAAAGGTAAAGAATTGCCGGGGGGCTGGTGACAAAAAAGGCGAGAGCAGTAATTTTGATGCCATTTAAATTCTCTACCCTGCTGACTTCATTTGAGCTTATTCCGGCAAGCAACGTTGCCAGCACGACAAGAAGTCCAAAAATATTAAATGTGAATGAACCGTTATACAGCAATCCTGTAGCTCCTAGTAATCCAAGAAATACCCCGGCAATCTGAGCTTTTATCGCTTTACGCTGGTATATTGTTATTCCGAATATCAAAGTAAATACAGGACTGAGAGAATTAAGCATTCCTGCCATAGAGCTGCTGATCTTCGTCTCTGCAAGAGGAAATAAAAAGGCGGGGATGATACTGCCAAATAATCCTATTGTTATGATTGATAATAAATTAGACCTGTTCAGATAATGTAAATTTCTGATAGCTATAGGTAAGAGGCATAAGTAAGTTATAGATATCCTCAGGGCTCCAACCTGAAATGATGAGAAGGACTCAAGTCCTTTTTTCATTAAGATGTAGCTGGTTCCCCAGATCAGGGATAAAACCCCAAGGGCAATCCAATGCCAGATTTTCCGTTTTTCAGCCATAATATAAAAACTTTCAAAAATAGCAGAAGAAATCCATTAGCCACAAAGTGTAATGCTATTTTAAAAATTTGTTTTTACCATCTTCATCCAAATGCGGCATTTTAAAACCAGTTTTTAAGTCACTCCCGCGGATTTAGGGGTCAATAATCTTCTTATATTTGCTCCTCATAATCACAATAGATGATTACGGCTATAGAGATACTACTTAAAGGAATAATTCTTGGACTTACAGTTTCAATGCCGTTAGGACCGATCGGTATCATTCTGATTAACAGAACAATAAAAAGAGGCATGCTCTCTGGATTTTTTTCAGGTCTTGGTATGGCAACAGCAGATACCATGCTGGCTCTTCTGGCAGGTATAGGATATACCGTTATCGTCAGCTTTATTAATAAAGAGAGGTACATTATATCAATTATAGCAGGACTAATTATCCTTGGAGTAGGACTGAAGGTATACTTATCAAATCCGATAAGGGATATCAGAAACAGGGAGAAGTCCGAAAAATCGTTGTGGCGTGATTATTACTCGGTTTTTGTACTCTCAATCTCAAACCCTTATACGATTTTTATTTTTGTTGCCTTTTTCTCGGGAGTTCATGTCAGTGGAAATGTAAGGCCTGAACTGGTGCCTTTCTTCCTTATTCCCGGGGTATTGGTAGGAACGATCAGCTGGTGGTTTTTTCTGAGCTATTTTGTCAGCCGTTTTAAAAAGAAAATAAGATTGCGGCTCATTGTCAGGATTAATAAAGTAGCCGGGATAGTAATCATTATTATTGGTGTTATTGTTTTATTAAGTGTGTTTACCCCCATCAAACTGTAGTTCCTCAATTCCTAGATTAATCTGATGAAAATGGGTGTCCTTATTGTTGGTTTTTGCAGAGAATTAGCATATTTTTACTTTCGATAATCAGCTTTTTACTGTCTAAAAGGCAATTGTCATTCTTTTCATGGCTGCCCCGACTGAAATGTCGGGGCTTTTTATATTTAACATCCCGATAATCTAATAACAGGTAACTGACTATTTTCCTGCATTGTT
Organism: Bacteroidales bacterium UBA1797; assembly: GCA_002319885.1. GTDB lineage: Bacteria > Bacteroidota > Bacteroidia > Bacteroidales > VadinHA17 > LD21. Next base: position 18,116 of record DCFT01000130.1, on the reverse strand, counting down.
AAAATAGGTTAAACACCTGCTAAAATTGATACAACAGGTTCAATTTACTTATCTTGCGATGTGAAACAATCTCGAATCAAATGAAGATCTTCATTAATCTTTTACTTGTAACCATATTTATTACCGGTTGTGTAAACACAGAACAGAAGTTGACCAGGAAGGCTGCTAGAATTCATTCATCGATTCTTACAGTAGATTCTCATTGTGATACCCCGATGGGATTCTCGGAACCTGGTTTTGACATGGGGGTCAGGAGTGCTGATGGTTGTGTGGATTTTCCAAAAATGGTAGAAGGAGGTCTTCATGCTGAATTCTTTGTTGTATTTACGGAACAGGGTCCAAGAAACGATTCCAGTTACACTCAGGTACACCACAAGGCATTGCAGATCATTTCTGAAATACGCAATAATGTTGAGAAAAACTCTTCTATGGCTGAGATTGCGACTACCCCCGATGATGCTTGCCGGTTAAAAAAGGCACATAAGATTGCAGCATTTATTGGTATGGAAAATGGATATCCTATTGGGAAGGATATCTCAAGGATCAAACAATATTATGATCAGGGTGTCAGATATATAACTCTGGCTCATTCTAAAAATAATGATATTTGTGATTCCTCAACTGATCCTGCAGGTTCCGAAAACAATGGTCTCTCCCCATTTGGAATGCAGGTAGTCAAAGAGATGAACAGGTTAGGTATGATGGTTGATGTTTCACACATTTCAGATAAATCTTTCTTTGATGTTCTTAAAGTTACTGCTACTCCTGTTATCGCATCTCATTCTTCATGCAGGGCACTATGTGCCAGTCCAAGAAATCTTTCTGACGACATGTTGCTAGCCTTAAAAGAAAATGGGGGAGTTATTCAAATCTGTATCCTGAGCAATTATCTTAAGACACCTGAACCAAATCCGGAGTTGGATTTAAAAATTAAAGACCTTCAGAAAAAATATGGAGATTGGCATGCCCTTTCTGATTCGAGTAAAAAACTAGTCCATAAAGAATTTAAAAACCTCCTTAGGACATATGAAAAGTCGGCAACAGTCAAAGATGTCGTAGATCATATCGATCATGTTGTTCAGGTGATAGGAATCGATTATGTAGGAATAGGAACAGATTTTGACGGAGGTGGTGGAGTGGATGGCTGCAGAACAGCCGCTGAAATGAAGAATATCACAATTGAACTTCTTCGCAGGGGATATACCAGGTCGGATATTAAGAAAATCTGGGGTGGTAATTTGATGAGAGTATTTCGGAAAGTTGAGGAAATGGCTAAAAATTCAGCTCCATAATAGTATTCTGTTTTGTTAGCAATGCCAGTTGGCTGCTTTGTGACCTATGTGCCTTCCTAGTGTGCTTTGAGGTTAAAAAGGGCTTTTTCAACCACCCCGTTACGCATAGAAAAAATCACTGATTCAATTTTTTTACCCTCGAAAACCTCAAAGTTTTCACTATCCAGTCGGGAAGCGGATTGTTTGGATTTCGTTTCCTCAGATCGAGATACCAGCCCAGTTTTTTCAGTATGGGTACTTTATGTGTTTCAACAAATTCGATAAGTGTCCCATCGGGATCTTCAATATAAGAAAAATGACCAGCTGCTTCACCCATATCGAAGCTATTGCCTTCGTGACTCTTCCTGCTATCAACCGTAAATGGAAATCCTTTGCTTTCAGAAAAGTTTTTAAGATCGTCCATTCCGTGCATATCAAAACACAGATGAATGAATCCCGGATCGCCCCAGAACCTTCCTTCAAATATTTTTTTCCCTGGCTTAGATGGAGTAGTTATAAGTTCGATCACGCTCTGTCCCAATACTTTACTGAAAGCTCCGGTAAATGACTTTGATCTTTCGAGAAGTACCCTTCTGCATTCCTTATTACCACCTGGAAGATCGGCTAAATCACTGAAAATGCTTGTAGTATCGTAAACAACTTTATCGTATCCGAGAATATCAGAGTAGACAGCTCTTGCTTTATCAATATCGGATACTCCAATGATAGCGCCATATGCGCCACCAGTGCCCTTCTTTTCATTTCGGAACCAGTCGTTTGCTTCCACCAACTGGAATATATTGCCGTATGGATCTTTCATGAAGAATGTCATTTTACCGGATGGATCCACACCTGAAGCAGCAGGAACAGTAATTCCGTTTTTTTGATATAGTTCCAACGATTCCTGTATATTCTTTGCTTTTATCTTACAGGCAATAATACCAAGATCGCCTATCATTATATTCTCTTTAATTGAGATTGGTTCTCTGCCTTTGTACTGCCATATTTCAAATCCACCTCCGCTCTGGAGATTCATTGCAAGTACTGCATGTCTGCTTCTTTTTTCTCCGCCAGTATACGGGAGCATTAATTCAGCTACAGCTTCATCTTCAAAAATTCGGCAATCCATGCCAAACTGGTCAATATACCATTTCCAGACTTCTTCAACGTTTTTTACTCCAATGCCCATCTGCTGGATTCCGCTGATTATGTAATCTTTCATTTTAAAAATATAATTTGATATTCATAAACTTAAGAACTTACATGAAAGAGACCAGTGGTTGCAAAGAGGATTGATATTAATCTCTGTGAAACTCAGTGCTTCCCTGCCTACCGGCAGGCAGGTCTGTGTTTCTCTGTGACAGTTCTTAATTATTCTTTTTAATTACATAGATTTTATCTTATCTGCAATTCTGAAGAACAGCCATGGACAAATTCTTCGGATATACAGCATTATTAATTCATTTTTCCCAACAAGGATTTCTCTCCTGTTTCTTCTAATTCCTCTAATAATTATTTCTGCAGCCTGTTTTGGCAATATTCCCTTAGCCTGCCCGTCATCAAGTTTTCCATGCTCTTTTCCTTTTGAGTCGAGTGCATGAAATGAGATAGCTGTTCTTACCCTTCCGGGGATGATTACAGAAACTTTTATATTGTTTTTTTTGTTTTCAAGGTATAGTGTTTCGAAGAAACCATGCAGAGCCTGTTTAGAGGCTGAGTATGCTGACCTGAGTGGAAATCCGAATCTTCCGGTAATACTGCTGGTTGCGAGAATGTGACCCGACTGCTGTCTGACCAGGAATGGTAAAACGGCTTTAGTGAAAGCTATAGTACCGAAATAATTGATCTCAAATATTTTTCTGTCGAGCCACAAAGGTGTTTCGTCAATTCTAGCCCTCTGGCTAATACCACCAATATTTAGTAAAAAATCAATTCTTCCGAACTTACTGACTATTTGTTCCACAGTTTTATTTATTTCGGAGGTATCAGCAAGGTCAAACATAACACAGTGAACCATCATGGATTTACTTCCACATTCAGCTTTTACTCTTTCCAGTTCATCAAGGTCATTTGATGAGGCAATTACAGTAGCACCTCTTGCGACAAATTCATGAACCAGCGCTTCCCCAATACCTGATGATGCCCCTGTGATCCAGGCTACTTTACCCATTAACAGCTTCTCTTTTTTCATCCTATATTTTGGCAATAAGGTTAACCAGATCTTTATAGTTACTCCTGAGAAGACTGAATTCCGTATCCTTTTTCTTAATAAGGTTTCTGATTCTGAATCCCCCAATAATTCTCCTGAACTCAAGGTAATAATTCCAGGCAAAAAGACCTGACACCGGCAGCGTTAAAAAGATAAGCAATCCAAGCCACCATGAGGAAAAGATGAAGAGAGAAAGAATCAGATAAATAGGTAAGAATACAAAAGCGAGCGCAAGGGAAATCGCATATCGAATCGATGAATGAAATTGCGGATCTTTTATCTTGCGTATCTGGAGATTTGGAATTTCGAGAAAGGTAAGATTGAAAATATTCCCGTAAATAAATATCGGGAAGGTGATTACAATACCAATAAGTCCGGCAATAAGCCATCCCAGAGGATGTTTCTTTTTTTCAAGCAATCGGTAATCTGTATTGAGCTCTTTTGCTTTCTCTTTTACCTTCATGCTGAGGTAACATATTCTCTCGTAAAGAATTGGATCAGTAAATTTCAGCTTATTCATTTTTTTAACCAGTATTCTGTCTCTGATTAGTTTCGGAGTCCTGATATCGTCACTGAATTTACCATTAATCATGCTTCTGAGTTCATCAATCGCTTCATAATCTTCTTCTGATTCAATATGGATCATAATGCTTTTCATCTCGTCAGAAAGTCTTGATCTGAGTTCGTTTAGCGCTCTCTCGGGATTTATTTTATATGAATCAAAGTATTCAGATACTTCAATTGGCTTTCCGTAAGCTACCGTAAGAACCTGTCTGAACCTGCTGTAGTTTGAGAATTCGAGACCCACCGGGATTATTTTAATGTTCAGGGTGAACCCGGTTGCTTCGTCTGATTGAAAAGCTACTCTACAGATTCCTTTTTTCAATTGTCTGAGCCTTCTGAATCCTGCATGATCGCCTTCAGGAAGAATTACAAGTCCTTCTTTGCTTTTGAGAACATCAATTGTTTTGAGGAAAATTTCATCATTCCCTTTCAGGCTGCTGAATCCATCTCTGAGTCTGTAAACAGGAAGGATTTTAAGAAAATAAAGTATTGATGCAACTGTCTTTCTTTTAAATATATCAGCCCTGGCAAGAAAGACAGGTTGTCCCTTGTGAGTAAAAAGTACTGCAAGGGCATCCATTAAGGCGTTCTGATGGTTCGGAGCATAAATTATATGATCGTCGGGTTTAATATTTTCTCGCCCGAGCACTATGACTTTCCTGTAGAAGACATTATTATGCCAAAAACCTGCTACTGACTTTAAGAGAGCATATCTTGCAGAATATTTCTCAATATTTTCCTTCCCCATTTATAACAAAAATATACACTGCACCGTATCATTTTACTGATTCCCTGAAGTAATTGAATGCAAGATAAAAAAAAGTGAAATGAAGTTATTAAAGCATAATTACTTTTAGAGTCAAATTTTAAATATTACGTCTTTATACCACCACGTAAAGGTCGGGGTTGAGGCTTAGGTTAAGAAAAGTTGACCTTCAACTTAAACTTAATGCCCGACTTAGTCATGGAAGTCATCTTTAATTCGATCTATGAGTCTCCTTTCTTTTTTGGTAGGACGACCGGTGCCTTTTTCTCTATAGACAATTCCGGAAACTTGCCTGTTATCCAGTTTCGCTTTTTCCTCCTCTTCTGTAAGATCTTCGACGAATTTTTCAACGAGTTTTGCTGAAACCCGGTTTTCTATGGGTTCAATAACCCGGTATGAATAAATAACAGGTGGTTTCTTTATGGTGATTATCTCATTCTTTAATACTGCTCTCGAAGGTTTAACCTGGATATTATTAATTAGTATTCTTCCTTTCCGGCACTCATCTGTAGCTATGCTCCTGGTCTTATAAATTCTGACTGACCAGAGGAATTTATCAATCCGTATACTTTCTTTGTCTCCCATTTCAATTATTGGTATTGAAATAAATCAAATAACCACAAAGATCATAAAGTCCCGTTCCGGTAGCTATCGGGAGTTATCGGGATAAAACAAAGGTCGCAAAGTCCGGATAACTATCAAGATGAATAATAGGATTTAGTCTTTTTGATCTTTGTGCCTTCAAAGTGTGGTTTATGGTTTAAATGAAATCTTCATACAACATCCATGGTCAGGTCAGGTGGAAGCACCTTTCCCTCTTTATTAAATGCTGTCATCGTCAACTCGACTCCTGCGAATGCAAACGATCTGATCATTTCAATCACAATTGAGATCCTCTCCTCCATGAATTTTTTTTCTTCAGGTTCCCATTTGCCGAGAACGAAATCAATTTGTGCACCTTTGCGGAAACTGTTACCTATACCTATGCGGATTCTTGGGTACTCATTTGTCGCAAGGGTTGTGCTGATATGAGCAAGACCATTATGGCCACCGTCACTTCCTTTTGGCCTCATTCTTATACTTCCCAGAGGGAGAGCAATGTCGTCGACAATGACAAGCATATTTTCCAGCAAAATGTTTTCTTTCTTGAGCCAGTAGGCAACAGCATTCCCACTAAGGTTCATGAATGTGGAAGGTTTCAGGAGGATAAGGTCACGACCTTTATATCTGATATTACAAATTGCTCCGTAACGTTTATCACTAAAAGAAGTATTGGATGCCATAGCCATGGCATCCAATACTGTAAATCCTATATTATGTCGGGTATCTTTGTACCCTTCACCTATATTTCCCAGGCCAACTATCAGATATTTCATCAAGCCTGATTATTATTAAGGGATTAAAAGGTTTTTATTCTGCAGCAGGAGCAGCAGCGGCTGCTGCGGTAGCAGCGTTTGTAGCCTCTGTAGCAGCTTCGGCAGCAACTTCTTCGTCACTCTTTTGTGCGACTCGTGAAGTAGCTATTGTCAGAACCAACGATTTTTTTGGATCAAGCAATTCTATCTTGTCGAATGATAAGTCACCTACCTTTTTCCCCTCATGAATTTTCAGATTTGTGATATCAATCGGAAGAGCTTCAGGAAGATCAGCAGCGAGACCTTTAACCTTCAGAGTTCTTCTTTTAATACTTAGTTTTCCGCCTGCCAGAACGCCAACCGAATCGCCTGTAACTTTGATTGGGATATTTATAATTACCGGTTTATGATCAAGTATTTCGATAAAATCTGCATGAAGAATATTATCTTTTACCGGGTGGAACTGCATGTCTTTTAAAACGGCATTGTATACCTTGTCGTCAATGCTGAGTTTAACAAGATGTGCTGCAGGTGTATATACGAGGTTTTTAAAACTGTTTTCATGTGCATAAAAGTGGATATTCTTCTCTTTTCCGTAAATAACACAAGGAACATTTCCTGTTTTTCTCAGTTCTTTTGAACTTTTTTTCCCAAGTTCTGTTCTGAAACTTCCCTTAATTTCGATTGTTTTCATTTGTCTAAAAGTTATTGTGCTACTAAGAGTTAACTTTATGATAACTCCCCATTACACGTTTGACATTAATTAAAAAATTGGCCTGCAAATATAGAACAAAGGAATCAGAATACAAAATTTGTGCTAATCGACTGATTGTCTGTTACAGCCTGAATAGTTCTGGCAAAAATATCGGCTATCGAGAGTACTTTTATTTTACTGGAAGTGTTAGAAAATGGAACTGAGTCGCTCACAACAAGTTCTTCTATAGCTGAATCATTTATCCTTTGTATAGCATTACCTGAAAGTATCGGGTGGGTAGCAAATGCCCTGATGCTGGTTGCACCCCTTTCTTTCATCATATTTGCCGCTAGTGCAAGAGTACCTGCTGTATCGACCATATCGTCAATTATGACAACATTTCTTCCATCCACTTCACCGATAATTGACATTTCTTCAATAACATTTGGCTTTTTCCGGAGCTTGTAACATAACACCATTTCGGATTGAAGGTGCCTTGAGTAGGCATTGGCTCTTTTAGATCCCCCCATATCGGGCGCAGAAACGGTAAGATTACTTAGTTTCAGATTTGCAATATAAGGTGCAAAGATTGCGGAGCCGAATAAATGATCGACAGGCACATTGAAGAATCCCTGTATCTGATCTGCATGCAGATCCATTGTAATCACTCTGTCAACACCTGCAGTGCTCAGGAGATCAGCCGATAACTTCGAACCGATTGAAACACGGGGCCTGTCTTTCCTGTCCTGTCTTGCGAAACCATAATAGGGAATGACAGCTATTACTTTATATGCTGAGGCTCTTTTTGCTGCATCTATCATAAGCAGAAGTTCAAAAAGATTATCAGCAGGTGGGTTTGTGGATTGTACAATAAAGACCAAACTGCCTCTAACAGATTCATCGAAGCAAGGTTGAAATTCCCCATCACTGAAACATGTAACTGAACTTTTCCCGAGTTCTATCCCAAGTTTGTCTGCAATCCTGAGAGCCAGATCTTTTGATGACCTGCAGGAAAAGAGTTTCATTGGTGCTGTTCCGAACATTTTCCTTTATTTTTTTAAACGATTAAACAACGAATCAAAAGTGATTACAAAATTATAAAATCCGGCTGATATCAGGCACCATTTGTAAAATTGTTCATAGATTCTTCAATATAGTTCAGAATTTCTTCTCTGCCATTGCCTTTTACTGCCGATGTAATGAAGGTGACCGGTAATGTCTCCCAGTTTTTCAACATTTCCGTATTATATACATTTATTGAATTAGCCAGGTTGGTAATATTCAGTTTATCACTTTTTGTAAAGACTCTAGCAAAAGGAATACTGTTTAAGCCCAGAAACTCCATAAATTCAAGATCAGACCGCTGTGGCTTATGTCTGGTATCGAGAAGGACAAAGAGAGATACCAGGTTTTCCCTTTTCAGAATATACTCTTCGGTTGCTCTGACCCATTTTTCCCTGAGTTTTACCGGTACTTTTGCATATCCGTATCCGGGAAGATCAACAAGATACCAATTCTCATTCACAAAAAAGTGGTTTATTGTTCTGGTTTTTCCTGGCCGGACTGAAGTTTTTGCCAGCTTTGACCAGCCGGTTATCATGTTTATCAGTGATGATTTGCCAACGTTGGAACGGCCAATGAACCCGAACTCGGGTTTATCAGGTGGCGGACACACTTTTATCGACGGGCTGCTTTTTATGAATAAAGCTGAATGAATAATCATATTTATCCTTAGTTTAGATCAGGGTAGGGTAAGCTGATCTTTTTATAAACCAGATAGTTGTTTCCGAAATTAGTGAGGATCTCTGCTATAACACCAACATAACCAGGATTTTGTGATCCTGTCTTTTTAAGAACTAATGAACCAACCCCTTTAATAGTGTTTATTTTTTTACAATGCGCCGTATCGAATACTCCGTTCGAGAAATCACCTCTCCAGAATCTTACAGAATAAGATTTGTCAGAAAGTTCAAGTGAAATATTATATATGTCTTTATTTTTATAATCATCTTTTATACTAACCACAACAGTAGGATAACCAGTGATAAGCTTCCCGGTCTGAGAAAATTCTTCAAGGTAGGTTGTACGTAATCCTTTGGAATATCCAAGTTTGGCTTTCAGCTGACCAGTCATATAGTATTGTCTCTGTATACCATCTATTGTATCCCGCTTATAAGGAGTGGTCCGGAATTTCTGACCTTCCTGGTAATACCATATTGAAGAATCCTCTCTTAAACCATTTCTGTACAGGAATGTCTGACGTACCTCGCCTGACTGATAAAAGGATCTCATCAAACCCTCCCTGACACCGTTCTTGAAGGTTACTTCCTTAACAAGATATTTCCCGCTCATGTATTGTTTAATTCCAGTATACCCTGTATCAGGCACTGTTAATGAATCAGTTGCAACCTGTAATTCTTTTTTTACAGGTCCTTTTCCGGTGCATCCTGCAAAAAAGGAAATGGTCAGAATTAATAATATCGAACCGGTAAATGATTTCATATTGTTTATAATTATTATGTGACTAATGTTTCTGCCTATACTCGTTTTGTGATTTTCCTGGTTTACTCCTCAATTTTCCCTTTTAACTTGTGTCTTCAGTTTTTTGTTTCAATACCTATCAGTCGGAATATTCAGAGATTATATATACCTCAAGCAACAGTGTTTCTTTCGCTGGTTTCAGTGTAACCTCCTTTATCATCGCCGGAAGAAGAACTGTTTCGCCTTTTGTTATTTTCTCAGAATTACCATCCCAGCAGAGTTCAAATTCACCTTCAAGACAAATGTACACAACAAATGAATCATTAAAGTAATATTCTTTATCTACCGGCTTGTTTAGGCTGATAAGATTAGTATTAAAGAATTCACAACTGACCAGGTTTACTGTTTGGTTGAGTACAGGTTCAATCCTTATTTTATTCTTTCCCGACTGGTTGAAATCGATTGCTTCAAGAGCCAGATCAATATGCAGCTCTCTTTTATCTTTCCCTGAACCCTTTCTGTTCCAATCAAATATCCTGTATGTGATATCGGAGGTTTGTTGTATTTCAACCAGTACTGTACCTTTGCCGATTGCATGTACCCGGCCTGCAGGTGTAAAAAACGTATCTCCGGTTTCAGGGTTTTCAACATTTACCAGATCCTGAATAGTGCCGTTTCTTACGGATTCTTCATACATATCTTTAGTGACACCTTCTTTAAATCCTGTATATATTTTTGAATCTTTATTACTTTCAAGGATATACCACATTTCGGTTTTTCCATAAGCCTTATGCCTTTTTTTTGCAAGGTCATTTCCCGGATGGACCTGGATCGAAAGATCTTCCTGTGCCTCAATAAACTTGATCAGCAGCGGAAACTCATTCCCGAATTTTTCAAATATTGAGTCGCCAGTGATATCACCCATATAGACCTCTATAAGTTCCTCAATGTTATTTCCGGCCAGAAATCCGTTGCTAACCACCGACAGGTCACCACTTATTGCTGATATTTCCCAACTTTCACCAATATGAAGTGAAGCCTGTGATTTTTTATTAAACCTTGTTACAAGGGCATCTCCTCCCCAGACTTTCTCTTTTAAAATAGTTTCAAATTTTAAGGGGTATAATTCAGACATCTTATATATTTAAAATTCATAATCAATTCCGACTTTTATCTTTTCAATTTCTGATCCTTTTCAGATAGCTTCCTTAAGTTCCGTACTTTTTTTTGTATTTTTGATACTTAATTTTGCAAAATTAACAAATATGTTGATAGTAGGAATAGCAGGAGGTACCGGTTCAGGAAAAACTACAGTTGTAAGAAAAGTGATGGAGGTTTTTCCTAATGACGAAGTGATTGTGATTCCTCAGGATTCCTATTACAAGGATAACAGTGATATTACGCTTGAGGAACGGCAGAAAATTAATTTTGATCACCCCGATTCCGTTGAATGGAAGTTGCTGATAGATCAGCTTAAGCATCTGAAAAAAGGGATGCAGGTTGAAATGCCGATTTATTCTTACCTCACGTGTCTGAGAGCCAAAGAGACTATTCCTGTCAAACCGGCCCGGGTTGTGTTGGTTGAAGGAATTCTTATTCTGACTGATCCTGGATTACGTAATATGCTCGATATAAAGGTTTATGTAGATGCCGATGCTGATGACAGGCTTGGCAGGGTTATAAAAAGAGATATTATAGAACGTGGCCGTTCGGTACTCAATGTCCTTGAAAGATATCATGATACGGTAAAACCTTCACATCTCCAATTTATTGAGCCATCAAAACGATATGCAGATATTATAATACCCAGGGGGGGTGAAAACCAGGTAGGAATCGAAATATTGATTTCAATTATTGAAAAGCATCTTTTAACTAGTAAATCATAAAAATATGCTGGATAATATCAGGGTAGAGGATATAATGTTTCTCGATATTGAAACCGCACCGGAAGCATCTTCTTATGAACACTTGAGTCAGACCAGGCAAAACTTGTGGGAAAAAAAATCCAGGCAGTTCAGAACACCCGACCAGAATGCTGAAGATGTTTACCAGCGTGCAGGGATCTATTCTGAATTTGGCAGGGTAATATGTATTTCTGTTGGTCTTTTCCGGGGGAAAAATCCATTCATTTTCCGATTGAAATCATTTTTTGGAAAAGACGAAAAGCTGCTTCTGTCGGACTTTTCAGGTATGCTTACAAAATTTACAGCGACTAACAAGGAAGCAACTTTGTGTGCGCATAATGGAAAAGAATTTGACTTCCCCTATATAGCAAGGCGAATGATAATAAATGGACTTCCAATACCTGAAATACTCGATAATGCAGGTAAAAAACCGTGGGAAATCAAGCTTCTGGATACAATGGATCTGTGGAAGTTTGGTGATTATAAAAACTATACGTCACTCGATCTGCTCACAACAATTTTAGATATCCCAACCCCTAAAGATGACATTGATGGAAGCATGGTTGCAGGGATATTCTATGAAGAAGATAATCTGGAAAGAATAGTCCATTATTGTGAAAAAGATGTTTTGGCTATTGCCAGGGTTCTTTTAAGGTTCAAGAATCTTCCGGGTATAGAGGAAGAAAATGTAGAGTCAGTTACATTCCAGTAATCAGGAGTCTCCCAACAGTCTTTTTAGGTTTTTTTCAACTTCATCGGGCCTGTCGGCATGGATCCAATGTCCGGCACCGGGAACTTCAACTATTTCAGCAGCAGGGAATACCTTTCTGATATCTTTAAAGTCACCTGACGGAATATAATCTGAATTTGCTCCCCTGAGAAAGATAACCGGGAATCCTGATATCTGCTGGCTGTAGCTCGTCTGACGTTCAACTCCCTCCATAATTTTATCAAGATTTTTAAGTAGTGAAGGGGCATTCAATTTCCAGGCAAATGTATTCTCAGAGGTTCTCAGGAGATTTTTAAGAATCAATCCTCTGACCTTCTCCGCAGGGATTTTTTCTAGCAATTTTTTTTCTGCGTCACTGCGGTTTGTTATCTTTTTTAAATCAAATGACACAATTGCATTAAGTATTGTAAAGTGCTGGGAAAACACCGAATCCCTGCCTTTTTCATCGGCAAACGGAGAGATGTCCGCAATCAGCAACCCGTTGAGCATTTCGGGCCATTTTAATGTAAAGGCGATTGCTGTTTTTCCTCCCATGCTATGTCCGGCCAGAAAAAATTTCTTAAGTTTTAAATCTTTAACCAGTTCATGTAGATCTTCACTCATTGAGGAATAATCGTGTATTTCACTGTGGGGAGACTGGCCATGGTTCCTCTGATCGGGCAGATAAACAGTAAAGTATTCGCTAAGGTTTTTAGCGATAGTTACCCAGTTATCGGACGATCCATACAGACCATGAAGGATAACCAGAGATGGTCCGTTACCATATTTCCTGTAGAAGAGTTTCATTAGTCAGTCGGTCATGCCAGTTGCCGCTTATACATCTGTATTGTATTTTCCAGGCCCAGGTAAAGAGCATCTGAAATAAGTGCATGGCCGATTGACACTTCGTCTACCCATGGGATACTCTGATGAAAATATTTCAGATTCTCCAGGTTCAGGTCGTGACCTGCATTTATTCCTAATCCGGTTTCACGCGCTATCCATGCAGCTTTTATAAATGGTTTTACAGCTTCAACGGCATTATTGTTAAAGCCGCTGGCATAAGGTTCGGTATATAGTTCAATCCTGTCAGTTCCGGTTAAGGCAGCATTTTCAATATTAACCTGTTCAGTATCAATAAAAAGTGAGGTCCTGATTCCTTCTTTTCTGAATTCAGAAACGATCTCGGTAAGAAAGATCCTGTATTTCAGAGTATCCCATCCTGCATTGGAAGTAATGGCATCGTGAGGATCGGGTACAAGAGTAACCTGATCGGGTTTTACAGAAAGAACAAGTGTTATGAATTCAGCAGACGGATAACCTTCAATATTAAATTCTGTTGTGATTAATGGCTTGATCTCCAGAACGTCATTATACCGGATATGTCTTCCATCGGGTCGTGGGTGAACGGTAATTCCTTCAGCCCCGAAAAGCTGGCAGTTTATTGCAGCATTAAGTACATTTGGAACATTTCCTCCGCGTGCATTTCTCAGGGTTGCAATCTTATTGATATTTACGCTTAACTTTGTCATTGTAATAATTGTAAGAATTATCCGTATTGTAATTGTTGTGCAAAAGTACAATAACTGGTTTTTTTTTTACTATTTTAGTTGAAAATAAAAGTATGTATGGTCGCTAAAGATTTAATATCTGAAGTTATACCTTCTCTCAAGACATCCGATCTGGGACAGACGGCTTTAAACTGGATGGAGATATTCAGGGTCTCACATCTGCCTATTGTGAATAATCAGGATTTTCTTGGTCTTATTTCGGATACTGATATATATGATATGAATCAACCGGAAGAGCCTATTGGAAATCATGCTCTTACTTTGTTTAAACCATTTGTTGATGCTGAACAACATATCTTTGAAGTTATTGGACTGGCTTCGCGTTTAAAACTGTCGCTAGTACCCGTTCTTGACAATAAAAACCACTTCATGGGAGTGATAACCACCAACGATCTTATCCGTCATCTGGCTGGTATATCTTCGATGGATCAACCCGGCGGTATTATAGTACTTGAACTTATTGAAAGGGACTACTCCCTTTCCCAGATAGCCCAGATAGTTGAAGGTAATAATGTGAAAGTGCTCAGTATGTACATCACTTCTCCACCGGAATCAACAAAGCTGGAAGTGACTCTAAAAGTGAACACAGGTGATTTGATTTCGGTTATCAGAACCTTTGAGAGGTATAACTATGAAGTTAAAACCTGGGTTTCAGACAATGATTCTATGGATCGTTTCTATTCTGAAAGATTTGATCTTCTTATGAAATACCTTAATATCTGAGAAATGCCAGAGAGAGTAGCTATTTATTTCAAGGATAATAATTCAAAAACCAGGGATGGTGTTGACAGACTGATTAAAGAGTTTCATAAGAGAGGAGTAAGGATACGGATCTTCCAGAAATTATCAGTTAATGTTACTGATGTTATTTGGGAACAGATTGAAAGATCAGATATTCTTTCCTTTAACTCTGAGTTACCCGACATGGTCTTGAGTGTAGGTGGCGATGGTACCTTTCTGGAAACAGTTTTAAATGTTAAAGACCTTGGAATTCCCATTGCGGGGGTCAATACCGGAAGGATGGGATTTCTGGCAAATATCTCTGCAGATGAGATAGGCCGTTCAGTTGAAATGCTTTGCAAGGGCGAATTTGAAATAATAGAAAGATCACTTCTTGAACTTACTCAGCCTGCAGGAACTTTCGAAGGCAATGCATCATCAGCTCTGAACGAAATAACTATTCAGAAGGCTGATCTTAGCATGATAACGATAAGCGTATTTGTCGACGATACACATTTAAATACATATTGGGCTGACGGCTTGATTGTTTCTACTGCCACAGGATCAACCGCTTATAATTTAAGTGCAGGAGGTCCAATACTATCACCGGAAGATGAGAGCATCATTATTTCTCCTATCGCTCCGCATAATCTTACTATCAGACCAATTATCCTTAATGTTAAAAACAGCATCAGAATGGTGATTGAAGGCAGAAGCAATGAGTATATGGTAACATGTGATTTCAGGTCAAAGAGAATACCTTTTAACAAAGAAATCCTTATTATAAGAGCACCGGTAAAAATCAGAACAGTAATGCTTACAGGCATGGATTTTTATAGCACACTCAGAAATAAACTTATGTGGGGTGCCGACAGACGGAATTGATAAAATATTGATTGTGAATTTATATCGGATGCTTTATAAGGTTTGATAAGATGAAGCTAAATTATTATATTTACATTGATTAATACACCGGCTTAATAATTGATTGCTATATTTGCCTTTGTAATAAAATTGAAATACCTATGAAACGGACCTTTCTGACAATATTACTGTTATGTTTCATTATTTCATTTACTAATGCACAGATTTGGAAATTAAAAAGGTACGAGACTGTTATAGGATTTGGACCTTCATTCTTTTTTGGTGATATCGGCGGATATTCACAATCTGATAATGCTCTTGGCTTCAAAGATATCTCTTTAAGACAAACCAGATTTGATTTTAATGTTAATTTAAAATACAGGCTCACACAAACATTAAATCTTAGGTTTAGCCTCACAGCCGGGTTGCTGTATGCAACTGATAACAAAGGGTCAAATGAAAACAGGGGATATTCAGCATCCATTCAGTTTATCGAGCCGGCATTTATCGGCGAGTACTATTTTATTAAGAATAAGG
Organism: Bacteroidales bacterium UBA1797; assembly: GCA_002319885.1. Lineage (GTDB taxonomy): Bacteria > Bacteroidota > Bacteroidia > Bacteroidales > VadinHA17 > LD21. Next base: position 2,471 of record DCFT01000130.1, on the reverse strand, counting down.
CTGAAAACAGTTATCTTTTTACCAAGGGAAAAGCCGTTGGTTTTAACGGATTCCTGAAATCACTGGACTTTTACGCATTTGCCGGAATAGGAGGATTAGGCAATTCTGTCAATGGGAATGTCAAATTTGAGAATTCAGGAAAGATGTCCCACGGATTCTCTCCTGTTATTCCGGTTGGAATCGGGAGCACTCTTATTTATTCTCCCAATTTTAATTTTGGTGTAGAAATTGCCTACAGGTATTCATTTTCAGATAATATTGATGGCTATACTTCACAATATTCCAGCTCAAATGACGTTTATTATTTTTTCAATTTCACAATTACATATAAGCTGAAGACCGGACCAAAAGGGTGGCCATCCTTCAGATGATTTAGAGCTGGATCAGTTTAATGAAAAAAATACACTGGTTATTACTGTTTTTATTTCTTCCACTCTCCTTATACGGTCAGCGGGTCTCTGATTATGGGATATTCGCAGGGGTCTCATCATACTTTGGAGATATTAATCCTAACAGATTCTTATATTCTCCTTTGCCTGCCGGAGGTCTTTTCTACAGGTATAATCTGAATCCGCGAGAAGCTTTGCGCACAAATGTTTTTTTTGGTGGTCTGAGAGGGAACGATCTTGATTTCAAGAATAGTTTTCAACAGGCAAGGGCAGCTTCGTTTTCCGGGACTGTAGGAGAATTAGCTCTGCAGTTTGAATTCAATTTTTTCCCGTATTCCACAGAAGGAAAACGATGGAACTTTACTCCCTATTTTGCTGCAGGAGGGGGAGTTGCCTTTGTTAATACTGTTTCTTTTACTTATGTTCCCGTTATTCCCTTTTCGTTTGGAATTAAAGTGAATGTCTATAAAAATATCGGATTGGAAGCTGAATATGGTTTTCGTAAAACATTTTATGATAACTTTGACGGCTTAAAAGATTTGATTGCCCCGTCAGATGTTGGATGGATCCATAATAATGACTGGTATACATTTACAGGAATAGCAGTTACATGGAAAATCTATAATAAATTGGCCGGTTGTCCTGCTTACGGAGAAGAAGGATTTAAAAGGAAGCGATAGGTTTATGCAGTTAAGGAATCAGATAGATAGAAGTAAATTGCCTTCACATGTGGCAATTATAATGGACGGAAACGGTCGGTGGGCTCAACAACGAGGTCTTGATAGAATATTTGGACATCAGCAGGGAGTAGAAGCAGTCAGAGAAGTTATAGAGGCTGCTGCAGAATTGGAGATAGGCTTTCTTACACTATATGCTTTTTCAACTGAGAATTGGGGAAGGCCGGATGAGGAAGTATCTGCTTTAATGGGGATTATGATTCAGTCGCTTAGTAATGAGACAGAAACATTATTAAAAAACAATATTCAGCTAAGAGCAATAGGGGATATGGATCGACTAACTAATGAAGTGAGAGAGAGGCTCTTTGAAACAATCAGACTGACTTCTGACAGAACGGGACTTAAGCTGATCATTGCACTCAGCTATAGTTCCAGATGGGAGATAACAATGGCCGCAAAAAAAATGCTATCCGAAACAAAAAATATTAACATAAACCCCGAAGCAATTACCGAAGAGGAGTTCGAAAAATACCTAAACACCTATGGTATACCTGATCCTGAACTATTGATCAGAACAAGTGGTGAGTTAAGAATAAGTAATTTCCTTCTATGGCAGATCGCATATACTGAATTGTACTTTACAGAAACACTTTGGCCTGATTTTGGTAAAGATGATCTTTATAATGCTATAATTGACTTTCAGAAGAGAGAACGAAGATTTGGAAAAACGAGTGAACAAGTATCTGAAAAATGATAATATAATGGTGATTAATAAGATTAGAAGGACTTTTGTAGCAATATTTGCGGCTTTATTAAGCCTTTCTTTAAGCGCTCAGGAAAAACAAAAAATTGTCGATTACATGAATGTAGAGAACTACATTATTGGAGGAGTGACAATATCTGGTGTCAGATTCCTTGATCCAAATGCCCTCATTGGAATCTCGGGTCTCAGAGTTGGTCAGGAGGTTACTATTCCGGGAGATGCTATTACAACGGCAGAACAAAAGCTGTGGCAACAAGGGCTTTTTTCAGATGTAAGAATCTCAATCTCCAAAATCGCGTTTGATACAGTTTATCTCGATATTAGCTTACAGGAAAGGCCAAGGATCTCATCTGTAAAACTTAACGGATTGAAAAACTCCGAGACAACCGATCTAAACAAGAAGATTAATCTTCCGGTAGGCTCACAGGTAACTGCTTATTTGCTTAATACCGCTCAAAAAGTAATCAAAGATCATTTCATTGAGAAAGGTTATTTGAATACAGAGGTCACTTTTATTCAGAAAGATGATCCTGATCAGCCTAATCATGTGATTCTCAGTATAAATGTTGACAAAAAGGAAAAGGTTAAAATTGCCAGTATAACATTTGTCGGGAATGAATACTTTAAAGACTCAAAGCTTCG
>DCFT01000072.1 GCA_002319885.1 Bacteroidales bacterium UBA1797 | reverse complement strand
TTGAGTTAATTCTTTGTGTTCTTTGTGGTTAATTCTTTGTGTTCTCCCAACGCTTCGGTCGGGATCTTCGCTTCGCTTCGATTTGTAGTTAACTGATTTAATATTAACTAACAAAAAACCAATTTAATAGTTTGATGGTCTCTTTTGTTTCTTAAGAGTAAATACCCTGGAGATATTAAAACCGAAATGAATATCTCCTTTTTTCCACTGACCTGTTGTTGCACCAATAAATTGTTTTTCAGTCATTCCAAGTGAGTTTGTAAAAAACAACTGGAATACGTGTCCTCCTGTTTCTATATCAAATCCGAGAGAAAGGGGATTATAGATCTGCTGGCTCATATAGGTTTTCGGATTTACAATGTAGTAATATTCACCATTCAGACTTATTCTTTTAGAAAGCTTTATCCTGGCACCTGCACCTAATGCATAGATGTCATTCGGATCGAGTTCGGTGGCTACAAGGTTACGATGGACATATGATGGAGTCAGCTGTACTGAAAATCCTTCGCTGAGTTTCCGGGCAACGAGTATCTGAGCTGTATAGGCTAAACGTGAGCTAAAATAATTTGTCCGTGACTGATCTGCAAACTTTAATGTTTTCAGGGCAATTGTAGTTACGGCTGAAATGGATACAGGCATTACCCTGGCGCCTGACGATTGCCGGTAAATGCTGAACTTGGCGAATCCGTCAAAAGTCTTTTCATACTCCGATCGTCCAATACCGATCATTACCCATTTTGTAATCCCGTATTCCAGGCTCAGGTGTATATTCGACTGGTCGAGGCCAAAAAAGTTATAACCTCCTGTATTAAGTGTTCCAAAACGATGGGATATTCTAACGTCAAGTTGCCCGGGAGCCATTCTCTCAATTGAATGACCGTTCAGTATCCTTGTCGATTTGAAAGTAGCTGTTGTGTAGTTTATTTCACTGGTACTATCCTGGCTGATAAGGTTCATAAGATCATCCTGGGCAATGATCATCAGTGAAACCAGGGAAAAAAGAAAGGCTAGGGTTAGTCGTTTCATATCTTAGAGTATTATGCAGACTTAATTATTTGGCATCCCGTTTCTTACCCAGATATCATATTGAGTAACTGAACAGCTGTTTAATTTTCCACCCGGAGGCATAGGATATGGTCCTGTCTGTTTGATTGCCGCAACAACACGGGCGGAATTGGTTACTACATCGGAAAAAGACTGCAGGTGGATACCTGCTCCGAATGAGGCGGTTGCATCTGAATGGCATGAATAGCAATTGTTATTTAACATGGGCGCTATCGTACCACTGAAAGTGACATTTGTGGTATCGCAACTACTGTTTAATGTCGGATATAATGCTTCTTCATTATCATAATAGCATGATATAAAGAACAATAAAAATATGGCAATAACTGCAACTGTTATAAATGATCGTTTCATCCTGAATAAATTGCTAATTGTTTAAAAACCCGTTATTAATCCATATTTCAAATTGTCTTATTCTGCATGTTGAAAAAGTACTCCCGACAGGCATCCGGGGAACACCCGTACCCTTCAGGGAGTTCAGCAGCACCCCGCTTGAAGCGACGGTTGCCACATTACTGTAAGAAGCCAGCAGGATATTTCCTGAAGGTGATGTACCGCTATGGCATCCCACACATGATGTTTGCATTATTGGCCATATAGTGCCCGAGAAGGTCACCGGGTTTATTGTATCACAGACTTCTCCGCAATTCTCATTCAGAGCCCCGTACGAAATCCATTTCCCTATGGAATCAATTTCAGCTACAGTTAGTTGAGGACTGTTCGACGGAGGCATTTTTGATTCCCCGCCTGATTGTGTTATAATCTGATATAGTCTGCTCCCTGAAGGATTTCCGGGCGATACCGACGACACTATATTGGAGTAAGTCGTATAATTATATCCTTCTCTGTGAGTGGTTGCATCGTGGCATCCTGTTGAAGCACATTTTGAAGTGATAACAGGAAGGATATCACGACTGAAACATGCTCTTGCAACATAGGTATTACCACCTCCACCGTTTCCACCTGTACCGGTTGTATCAGTGCATGTTGTAAGGGTGGCGCCCTGCTCAATCCATACTCTGATTTTTGTCCTGTTTTCAAGCGAAAGAGGCTGACTGGGAGGCATACGATTTGCCCATTTTGCAATTATTACCTGATAGAGCCTGCTTGCGTCGGGATTGCCGGGAGAGATGTCCCTTATAATGTTGTCATAACTGTTCAAAGCCATGCGTGATTCTCTTCCTGCACCATCGTGGCAACCTGATATAGCACAGTTGTTTACAAATATTGGCAGCACTTCACCTGTAAAACACACCTCAGGCAGGGTTGCAATATCAGCAATATGTGAACACGAAGTAACCCACGAAAAGACAGTGAGGATAATCAATAATGTCAGCGACAGGTAGATTTTATCAGGCTTCATAAATATTCTTGAGGTTATCAATCTAATTAACTATGAAGATACTCAAATATTTAAAATTTATTGTGTATTGTAATGTGATAAAAAGCACACAAATTAAAATTTAGTTGATTAAGGGCATCTTCTGGGGAGTTTTAGTGAAAAGGAATAAATATTTTAATAATTTGAGGAAATGCTAAGCTGGAAGCTGTAAAAACAACTTTCTGAATTCATTTTCAAAATTCGGAGTAAAAACATCTTTTCCCAGGTTCAGTTTTATTTCCTTCAATGACCAGAACCTTCCTTCTTCAATCTCATTAGGATCGATTACCGGTATCAGATCTGATACTGTGGAAAAGGAATTAACCAGTTCTCTCTCACGCGAAGATTCCCATATATACCTGCCGAGGTATTCGGGTACAAAATCTTTCAGACCAAGTTCCTCTGCTGCTTCCCTGTAAAGAGCTTCTTCCGCTGTTTCTCCCGGACTGAAATGGCCACCAACCGATGTATCCCATTTCCCGGGCTGAATATCTTTTGTCTGTGCTCTTTTCTGTAAGAACAGTTCGCCTCTGGTATTAAACAGATGAAGGTGCACAACCGGATGAAGCAGCATACTCTTTCCATCGTGGCATACACTTCTCAGAGCTTTGCCAATTGAATTTCCCTCTTCATCAACAACAGGGAACCATTCCTCGGGCATGAAGTTTTTCATAATTGTTCAGATCGCAATTTTTATTTTTTTATACCAGGTTCCTGACCTCTCCTCAACCCTGCTTTGCCCGTCGCCCGAGGCCTGTCGCCCGTCGCCCGTATTCCACTCACGGCGTTACCATCTCTGTTCTGAGCTTCAGGATATAGTCACGGATCTTATTGAGTGTTTCAATTGTAACAGTCATCTGGCTTCCACTTGAACGGAAGACTTGTTTCGTAGTGTCAATTTCAAGATCACCTTTTTTGAAGTAGATATCGAAAGAGTCAAAATAGTTTTTCAGGTACTTCAGTTTTTTAGAATAGTAAACAACAACAGGGTCGTCATAATAATTCTTCAGGAAACTGAGCAGGGTGGTAAGAGTGTATTTCTGCTGGGCGATTTTCTGTATTACCTCCGGATCGGGTTTATCAGGGTTATATGCGAGCTGTGTAGCGAGATACATAGCTTCTACCCATCCTCCTAAGATCATGAGACCGGCAGTACTCTCTCTTCCGCTTTCACGCAAATGAGATTCCATCCTGATATATGCATCATTCATCAGCGACAGGATTGTATCGGGTTCTGATATATCGTTCTGAATTTTTTTTATAGGCTCGGTAAGATAACTATCCGGTATGCCAAGCTTATTACTCATTTCACGAATAGTTACCATATAGTCGATCATCTGCTGACCGAGGCCAAATAATTTAAGATATCCGAAGTCAACGCCATATACTCCCGTATTTAGGGAAGCTTTTGAACTGCTTAAATAAAGATCACTGTTCGATATTGGATTCAATGAAGCATCATTATCAGGAATCCCGAGCCGGTTAAATATTGTACATATTTGAACAGGAGTAAGGATACCGTAAAATATTTCATTTTTTGCGACAGGCTCCTGGTTTTTCAGGGTGTCTGATTTATATGTAGAGAATACCGGAACAAATGTATCCTTTTCTTTAGCCCTGTTTTTGCAGGAAAAGGCAAATGGAAGAATAATTATAAAAAGAAGACTGATCAGCCTTTTCATCATTTTCGGATTAGATTTCAAAAATACAACAAATAATGAATAGGGTAAGAGTAAGATGATAAATTAGATTCAGAAAATGAAATATGCAGGTAACTCTGAATTTGCGTGGCGTTGCCCCCCTGATCATATTTTGCCCCCCAACCCCCCTGCCTCGCTCCGCCGCCTTCGTCGGCCATAGGTCGACTTCAGCGACCGAAGGCCGGAGCGGCTACGCGAAGGCGAAGAAGGGGGGCAGGGGGGGCAAAACATCTTACAACAATATCCGGTTCCCCAGTTTCTTCGAAATTAATCCGAGCACCGTACTGAGGTTCGCATATCTCTTTTGAAGCTGGATCACCTTTTCCGTATCATTGGCTTTTACGGCTTCTTCGAGAAGGATCATGATCTCCTTCCTCTTCATCATTATCTTATCACTCTTGAATTTTAATACGGCATCACCCACAATCTCTTTCAGTTTCATTTCTTCCGTCTCAACATATGTCTGTTTATCTTTCCATATCCTGCTCAGCTCATGCGAGTCTGCCAGGAGATCGGCCGAGAGACTTGAGATTTCAGGATCTTCATGTTTTATGAACTGTTTATCCCCTGCTATGAGACCATGCTCAACATGAAACCTGAATTCGGCAAAGATCCTCGAACATACCGCGTCGTCAAAAAGAAGATCATCGGAAGTAATCTCCCTTACAATATAATCAGATACGGTTACCATCTCCTCCTTGCCATCCTCATTACTTATAGTACGTTCAAATTCCACTCCGCCAAATTTCAGGAGCAACCTTATAATCTCTTTTTCGGAATAATATGT
>DCFT01000131.1 GCA_002319885.1 Bacteroidales bacterium UBA1797 | reverse complement strand
AATAAACAGATAAATGTAAGCGGAACAGATCCTCAGATATATGGAAACTACATCGTGTATGCAGACAGTGGTAAGGTCTATATTTATAATATTTCTACAAAGCAACGAAGTCTAATAGGTGCTACCAGTGGTCAAGATATCCGAGGTAATGTTGTTTTAGACATCTATGGTAATGTTGTTGTATGGACTAATAAAGGAAATATCTATATGCGAAATATTGAGACGCATAAAACAACACAAATAACAACAAATGGAATATCAGAAAATCCCGCAATTTATGATAGCAAGATAGTATGGAATACCGCTCCTGGGGGTAGTGGTGAAGGGAACATATACATGTATACAAATGGGAAAACAACCCAAATAACTAAAAGTAATCGTGCTTGCAGTCCAGCCATTTATGGTAATAAGATAGTGTACAAAGACAGAAGAAATAATATATACAATAATGAGAGGGAAGACCTGTTCGTATACGATCTGACAGCCAAACTCGCCAAACCGGATGCGACACTAGAAGCTAATATAACATCTGGTGCACACCCATTAACAGTATTCTTTAGCTACACTGAAAATGGTGATATGCCAAAGTCATACCTTTGGAACTTTGGTGACGGAAAAACATCAACTCACGCTTGGACTGCAACCCATACATACACTAAAGCTGGCACATATACTGTCAGTTTAAAAGTAACCAATGCCGCGGGTAGCAGTACAGCGAAAAAAATAATCAAAGTCTCATAAGGTAAGCCTTCGGGCTAAACCTTTATACTTTTTAGGGTCAATTTTGCGGGGGATAAACATATTTACAGAAAGGCAAAAAACTATAAAAAACACATCTGCATTTTTCTCGAAGTCTGCAGACTTCGATTTTAAATATAAAAAAGTATTAAGAAAAGAAAATATAAAAGTTTTCATAAATAAAAGTTATAGCACGTGTAGAAACATATCGGGCAAATGGAAGTTTAGTAAATAATAAAAATTCTCAAATTTTAAAAGGAACTTTGAGTTTTTGGATTTTATATTAGGAAGTAACATTTAATCTTATGCCTCTATTTTTGAGAAAAGAACTGCTCCTATTGCACAGATAAGTGCTGACAGTACACCTATAACTATCAGATCGCTGAAGGTACCGAAAGTGCTCATTCCAGTTATAGCTCCCCTTAAACCATCAACGCCGTAGGTGAGAGGATCTATCCTACTTATGAAATATATCACAGGGGGCAAGTTTGTTAGAGGAAAAAGAGCACCTGATAGGAAAAAGATAGGCATAATCAGGAAGTTCAATATCATCTGAAAACCTTGCATATCTTTCATTTTTGAGGCTATGGTAAGGCCAAAACCTGTAAAGAAAATGGCTATCAGAAACATAAAAATTAACCCCAGGACAAGGCTACTTAGACTAGGAATCCTGAATCCGATCACATAGGTAAGGCTTAACACGATCAGACCCTGAATTATGGCTATAGTTGCACCCCCCAGAGTTTTTCCTATCATAATTTCTGCCCTTGAAATCGGAGCTACCATTGTTTCTTTGAGAAAACCGAACTGCCTATCCCAGATGACCTCAAGCCCGGAAAAGACAGCTGTAAAAAGAATTCCCATGGTGACAATTCCGGGGGCAAGGAAAGTAATGTAGTTTCCCCCTCCGCTTGCTCTAGAATACATGGGACCGAATCCGAATCCGAACGCAACTAAAAAGAGGAGGGGCTGCCCGAGAGAGCCAATTAATCTGGCTCTTGAGCGCCAATAATGCTTGAGCTGCCTAAGACAGAGAATATAGATAACCTCAATCATTATCTCATCCTTCCCATACCTCGCATCATTCCAGGTCTTGCTCCATCATTGTCATCACGCATATCCCTGCCAGTTAGCTTTAGAAATGCTTTTTCCAAGGATTCGGTTTCTGTCCGCTTCTTTATTTCTTCAACAGTGCCGGATTCTATAATTTTACCATGGTCAATGATTGCTACCTGGTCTGCAATTGCTTCAGCTTCTTCCATGTAATGTGTGGTTAGAAAAATTGTCATTTTTCTGTCTTCGTTCAAATTTCTGATATGGCTCCAGATGGAATTTCGAGTCTGGGGGTCAAGACCGACAGTGGGCTCGTCAAGGAAGAGAATTTTAGGGTAATGGACGAGCGCACGCGCAATCTCAAGCCTGCGTTTCATCCCCCCTGAATAATTTTTAACATAGTCATTCCTTCTATCCCATAGCCCTACAATTTCTAGGGCATTTTGGATTCTTGCTGTTCTTTCTTGTTTAGGCACTTTGTAGACAACCGCATGGTAGACCATATTTTCGTAAGCAGTAAGATCGTCATCAAGGCTGTGATCCTGAAAGACTATCCCGAAAGATTCGCGGGCCTTATCTTGCTCCTTAAGCACACTAAAACCATTGATGCTTATTTCTCCAGATGTGGGTTTCAGGACGGTTGTAAGCATTTTGATAGTCGTGGATTTGCCTGCACCGTTTGGACCAAGAAAAGCAAAGATCGAACCTGTTTCAACATTAAAACTGATATTATTTACAGCGGTCAAATCACCGAATTTTTTTGTAAGGGATTGAACTAAAAGTATATTTTGCATAACTAATCCTTTAATTTTTTATTTGGTAACAAAATTAAATTTATGGACAGAGGTTATGTGAACTCTTCGAGGGGATTGGAATTTATTCTAGCGACGTCAAACCTATCAAATTGTTCATCTCCGCAGGCTTAACTGAACCTGCCGATTGGTACTTCTCAGCTTATCTTCTTTAGAATGCGAATCTCAAGTCTGCGCCTTCTTTTCTCCTTCTACTATACCACATTTGCTTACATCACTGACTGGGTTGTTAGTCTCGTGCACGTATTTTTGTCCCCTCATTGCAGACAACGCAGCAGCTATGCCAGTAAGTAAAGCTCCGATTCTAAAGGTAATCCGTAACGCTGGCATAAAAGCCAATTGCAGTGTCTGTGGGAACCAGTAGCTGCTTGT
>DCFT01000015.1 GCA_002319885.1 Bacteroidales bacterium UBA1797 | reverse complement strand
TTATTATCCATATAATACAATTGATGCAACCTGTTACGGGGATTGAGTCCTTCACCCAGATTTGGGGTTCCATCATCGTTGTACAACCTGTTCAGAGATGGGATACGTACGCCTCTTGTTAAATCCCGTTGCGTATTATCACTATATGCATTATCGTTCCACAGATAAGAGAGGTTAGCGGTAATACTAAGTTTCTCATTAACCTTGAATCCTACGTTTGCCAGACCACTGAACCGTTTGTATCCCGTACCAAGAAACGTACCTCCCTGGTCTACGTATCCAAGAGATATATTATAGTTTGCAGCCTCTGAACCCCCATTAAATCCCAGGTTATAATTATTGGAGTGAGCTGTTTTCCAGACAACATCCTGATAATGGCTATCCTTAAAAATGATCGTATGACCCGGATTGGCAGGATCATCTATTGTTTCCCACCCTTTTGCCAAAAGATTATTAACATAATCCTGCCCTTCAACAGATACAAGATTATCCTCATAAGCTGGAGTCCATTTATATGTTCCATATGCACCCTTTGTTGTATATGTAGGTATTGCAGATGCGCTGCCGCCAAAAAGCATGGCGTTTATATTAAAATTATCAACACCTCTGGTCCATGTTTGCCGGGCAAGGGTCAGATATTGCTTTGCGCTCATATAATCATATTTTTTCGGGATTGATGTGCCATTCTGATACTGAAATGATACCGTACCCTTAGAGGAACCGTTCCATTGTTTGGTCTTGATAACAATTACCCCATTGGCACCACGTGCACCATAGATTGCTGTGGATGAAGCATCTTTCATCACCTGGATTGATTCAATATCGTTGGGATTGATATCATCCATTGAACGGAACACACCATCTACAACAACCAGAGGATCACTTGAAGTACGGCTACCAACACCACTTCCGCTCTCCTTTAATCCGTAGGGTGTTAAAGTCGTCCCACCACGAATAACAATGTTTGCTGAAGATCCGGGCTGACCTGAAAGGACAGGGATAGAAACACCGGCCAGCTTACCCTGCAATGCCTGAACAGGACTGGTTGAGGGTATGTTTTTAAGTTCATCAAGCTTTATTGTGGATACAGAAGACGTTACGGTTGATCTTGACTGGGAAGAATATCCGATTACAACCACTTCATCCAACAATTTGCGGGATTCAATTAGTGTTACATCTATCTTGTCCTTACCGTCAACCTTAACACTTTTCTTCTCATATCCGATAAAAGAAAAGTTTAAAACTGAGTTTTTATCAGCAAGCAATTTGTAATTGCCATCATTATCTGTCAAAGTACCAATGGTGGTTCCTTCCACAGTTACGTTTGCCCCGGGGAAAGGATTCCCATTTTCGTCGGTAACTTTGCCTGTTACAGTAAATTGAAGCTGTTGTCCATTCAAAGTGTTAAAAAGGAACAGCATCAAAATACAAAGGACGATGTGAGTTTTGTAAAAAACGGAGTTGTTTTTCTTACTCCATTTCTTAGGCGCATAAATTTCCGTCATAATTGATTAGTTTTAAAGGTTAATGGTCATTGCTTAAATTGTGGATAAAGAACCGTCAGAGATTCTTTTTCACTGTTTGAAATGGTATGATTTTTTTTTACTTTTGTTAAGATGATTTAAAGGTTATTTGTCATCGATTAAATAGGGAAGAAAACGGTCAGACGATTCTTCCCTTTTATTACTCCGCTACATAGTGATGTGCTTAATTGCTTTGAAAAACCCGGCATCCGTTAATTCTTTCTTCAGAGATACCTTTTCGGTGTTTGTCATCTTGTTTATTGGCGATCTGCACGGGCCGCAATTAATTCCAATAAATTCCATTATTGTTTTTCCCGCCCGTAACGCTCCCCCAAAATTTTTCAGAATCTGAATTATTTTTACCGAATACTGTTGTAATTCCCTGGCTCGTTCCATATCATTGTTATTAAATGCCTTTTTCATATCTATATATATAGAGGGCATATAATTGTAAGTACTGCCAACTGCGGAAGTAGTCCCAAGACTTAATCCACATATCAGCATCTCATCAAATCCATTGAATATCTCAAAACGGTCTTTACTTATGTCGATGCATAACTGCATATCCATCATGTCGGAATGGGTGTATTTAACACCTGCAAAACTGGGGATAAGATCACCGGCTTTAAGCAGAAAATCACTTACTGGAAGATAAACTCCTGTCATCGAAGGCATATGATAATAATAAAATGGTAAATCCGGAGCTCCACTGGCAATGGGTTTCAAAAATGAAATTAAATCTTCAGGAGTTACCGGCTTGAAAAAGTAAGGGGCAATAGCGGCTATGGCATAGGCGCCAATACTTGAGGCATGGATTGCCAGATTTATGCATTCGGGCTGACAGACTCCTCCTACATGAACGATTATCTTTAATTTGTTTCCTGCACAACGAACCCATTCTTCAGCAACTAATTTTCTTTCTTCTGTGGTCAGAGATGCTCCTTCTCCGGTTGTACCACAAATAAATGCACCGCACATTCCACTATTAACAAGCAATTCGGCATAGGGGGCTATTGGCTCAAGGTTAATATTCCCCTTATCATCCATAGGGGTATAAGGTGCAGCTATAAACCCATTTAGTAATTTATTATTCATCATTTAGATTTTTTTAAATTCATATTGTTGGAGACTTCGTTAGTCTGTTTTCTTTTAAAAACCGGGAATAGGTTTCAAAATGCATTTCCAAAGCTTTTCTAAAACCTTCTTTATCCCTCGATTTGATATATTTCAATAAATCACTATGGGTTACAATTTTTCCCTTTTGATGAAGTTCTTTGTTTATCGGCTCAAAGGAGCTAATGAACCTGTCTTTAATAAAAAGAGAAACCGGGTAAATAATCTCCTGAAACTGCATAATGGTTTTGTTGCCCGTTATTTCGTATAGTTTTGAATGAAATTCATGCTCATTTACAGGCAGGTACACGTTGTTTTCATAAACAACACTATTATGCACTATAATTTCCAGTTCTTCAATGTAACTGTCGGTGAGATTTTCGAAAATACTGTTGCAAATACCTATTTCAAGTGCCACTCTGAACCCAAGCAGATTAAAGAGGGTTTCTTCTCCAAGGATTAACGGATCGATTACTTTCGCAAGACCTCCCAGGATATGAGGTTCTGTTAGTATCATTCCTCTTCGGGTTCTCGATTCGATCATTCCCAGCATTCTCAAACGACTTAGTGCCTCACGTAAGACACTTCGTGCGACACCAAGAGCTTCTGCAAGCTCCATTTCGTTAGGAATAGAATCTCCCGGTTTCATTTTATTTTCCCTGAAATAATTAAGCAGCTTATCTTCAACATGATCGACAAGTGTAATCGAATGATTCATTATTCTCAGACTTTCCATATTAATCCTATTTGTCTGACAATATTATTAAATAAATATTTGAAAAGCAAATAAATTCAGTTTTTTTCAATGATTGATTCAATCAATCCTGACTAAATTGTCACACCTCATGCCTCACGCCTCACTACTTTTTTATCCCTCTGCTTTAAAAAAATCACATTTTTATGGCATTTGATTGAAATATCTCGTAAATTTGAAATGCTGCGTTTCTAATCAATAAATAATGTCTCTGAAAAAGTACATCGAAAGATTACGATATATGGATTCATTGATATCAATGATGTCAACAGGAGCTCCAGAAGAATTTGCTGAAAAGGTTGGAGTCAGGCGAAGCACCCTTTTTTTAGCTCTTCAGGAAATGAGAGAGTTGGGGGTGGATATTAAATATTCCAGGATCAGACAATCTTATTATTATGCTGATAATCGAAGGATAAAAATTAAATTGGAAAACATCTTTTTCTGAAAGAAGTGATTCAAATAAAGTATCTGTTACCATGGAATGATGTATAATATCATTCCGGGCTAAAGCACTAGTGTTGTAGTCATCCTTTGACGCAGCTTAGAAGCCATGATTATTAGAACCTTTCAACCGGAATTAATCTAGGAAGAGCAATCCATAATAGCTGGCGATTTATAATTATGATATACTACTGATGCGTTAATATATTATTGATACTAAATAAATTACCTTGTTCTTTGAAATTTTGGTTGACTTGCGATTCCGTAAGTAGTTCTCCTACGGGTGTATTGTCAAAAACAGATATTTCTAAAATTTGCATTATTTCATAGACCGACAATTTGTTTTTAAGAATATGCTTTACCTGAGTAATGATGAGATAAGTGAAGACAGCGATCCAAATGTGGACATTTACTGCATTTTCTGAATGGCCCCACAGAGTTTTGATTGTCAGATTCTGTTTTATTCATTTAAAAAACACTTCGATCTGCCATCGATTAGGGTATAATCTTGCAACTTCAAGTGCTGAGACTTCAAAGTTGTCAGTTATAAAAGTAAGCATCATATCTTTTTCATCATCATAATATTCTATCATGCGAAGAGGTTCTGGATACAGTTGCTTAGACTTGGGCCCTTTTAGCTTTATAATTTTATCTCCTCTGAGCCCTGTAGTTTCATCAATATTAAAGTTATTTTCAATTACCCTGTAGTCCATTGTCTCCTTTTCTCTCGTTGCAAAGAATGCATCTGCTTTATTCATCCTTAACAAGGGAGTAAAATCGATGTATGCTTTATCCATCAGGTATATGTCATCAGGTTGTGGAACAATCTCGTCAAGAGCATTACTCTCTTGGTACCTGTCTCTGTGAAAAAGATAAAAGTTGGAATACTACATCTTAAATCAAGCAATGTATGGATATTGATTGCTCCTCTTGAGTATTTTCCTTATGCCAGGCAAATAACCTAAGACTTAAGGAGACTGTTGTTGAGTCAAGTGCAAAAACATCATTATAAATTTCAACATTTGGAATCGGACTGTCAGAGTAGATGGGCCTGACTGTTTTTAACAGGTACTCGCCGAATTCAGCAAAAATTCTCCAATCCCTATTTTCATTTGCTCTTGATAGCATGGATTGATTGACGTTTTTCTTTATGACAAGATGGTAAAGTTTGTTTTTGTAGGCCTTCATGCACAGACAAATATCCCTTAAAGAGTTCCTTGATGTTAGTTGTCCAAAAAAAGGTTGAATGAACTGATTCCAACAGTTTAAGTCTCGGACCCTATGATCTCCATTATATTTACTGACACATTTTTCGAACTCATACTGATTGACAAATTGAAGTATCTGAGCAAAAACATAGTTACCTGAATTCATAACTTTGCACTTTAAGGGTGCAAAACTACAGATCAAATCAAATCAAAAAACGCTTATATTAAATTTATTATCAGTGTTTTATTAATACTTTTATAAAGTTAACGAATCACCACTAGTTATGATACTTTAAATATCATGATGGATTAATAGACATCACCAAAAACTAAATCATATAAAATCAACAGTTATAACGGTTTTTAAACCGTGGTATACGGGACTGCGAAATTTAGGGTTTTAGCCATAACTTTTTTATTTAGTTATTCTATAGTCCTGTATTATCGGACTCTTTTTATCTTAATTCGTTTTAAAATTATTTTCTCGTGGTATGAATTTACAAGTCCGATATTATAACCAAAAGGGACTAAATCTTTTCATAGGTATCGTCATTGCAAAACTGATATTTATTTGGTTGTCAAAGAATTTACTAATAAATGAGGTAGTCTTTTTCAATGCATATAGTGAGCAATTAACGTACGAGCGTTCGCTCAAATTATTCGAAGATATGCAGAAATATTTGTGGATAAGTTATGCATTCACCCCAATAATTCTTCTAATCAGATTTTCGTTAATCAGTTTAGTAATATATATGGGGATTGTTTTGGTTAATATCCAATACAAGATTTCTCTGGGCTCTGTTTTTAAAATTGTAATAGCAAGTGAAATAGTTTTTGTATCAGCAGATTTTATGAAATTTGTTTGGTTTTATCTGTTTGCGGGGAACTATAATTTAAATGATCTAGAGTTTTTCTATCCTTTATCCTTAATTAACTTTTTTAAAAGTGGAGAGGTTGCTAAAATCTGGATTTTTCCAATGCAAACTATTAATTTATTTCATCTGTTCTATATTATTTCTATTTCTTATGGCCTTAACAAAGTTTGCTTTATCAAAAGATCTGATTCAGAGAAGATTGTATTATTATCATATATCCCAGCTCTACTATTATGGATTGTGTTAGTCATGTTTTTAACAATTGATATTTTACCGTGAAAAAAGTAATTTTTGGTTCTATTATCTTTATTATTGTTTTATTTACATCATGTCTGGTAATTGGAATAGCAAGGAAACTGCAAAACCAAAAATTAGTTTCAGAAAAAATTGCAAGGTTCCCTAGTTTTTCTTTTAAGACACTAACTAATGGATCGTATAGCTCATTGGAGATAAAAAAGGGACCTGTTCTTGTCGTTCATTATCACCCAGAATGTGAACATTGTCAGTATGAAATATCGGAAATACTGAAAAGCAATATTCCAGCTTCATTTACCCATGTGATTCTGATTTCTTCTGCCCCAATTGATTCAATAAAAAGTTATCTATACCGAAATAACTACCCCGATTATCCTTCGGTTTTATTTCTTGTCGACACCTCATATAATTTCGAAGACACTTTTGGCAGCGGTATTATCCCTTCCAGTTATATCTATAATCGAAAATTAATTTTGGCAAAAGTTCTTCATGGCGAGGTCAAAGCCGAAGCTATTCTTAAATACCTTAACGAGAGTGAACAGAATTAGTAAAATCAAAAAAAACTCAGTACTTCAAAACGATTCTTCTGACTGTGGTGCTGCATGTCTTGTTTCAGTTATAAAATACTTTGGAGGCAATTCAACAATTGAAAAGATACGAAGGTTGAGTGGAACTACCCAATTTGGAACGAGCATGATGGGACTTTATCAGGCAGCAAATCAATTTGGATTGGATGCGACAGGGTATGAAGCCTCGTTAAAAGACATCAAAGATTATAGCAATGTATTGATATTGCATGTTACTCCTGAAGAGAGAATGGAACATTATGTAATAAGTTTTGGTTATGAAGAAGGTGGGTTCATAATATGGGATCCCGCAATAGGATTGATGAAGATGTCAAAAGATGAATTGGGTAAGATATGGCAAAGTAAGAAATGTCTTGGACTAGTCCCTAATAGTGCATTTAAATTAGAAAAGGAGAATAGCAGTGAGAAAAGGAAGTGGTTTTTAAAAACAATTAAACCTGAAAAGGATCTTCTTATTATCAGCGTAATTACCGGAATTTTAATATCTGGACTAGGACTTGTAATGGCAGTGTTTACACAAAAACTTATTGATAAGATTCTGCCTTCAAAAGAGATTAAAGTTCTCGTTATAGCATCTTTCTTGGTACTATTGCTCCTTTCTTCAAGAATTATTCTCCTTGCTATTCGGCAATTTTTTCTACTTATCCAGGGGAAATCCTTCAATATCAGGATTGTTGATGATTTTTACAATGCATTGCTTTTCCTCCCGAAAACATTTTTTGATACCAGAAAAACGGGTGATTTTGTTGCAAGATTGAATGATACCACAAGGATCCAACGTGTTATAGCGGATGTTGTTGGAGTATTCATAATTGACGTATTAATCTTACTAATCACCATAATAACATTGTTTTATTATTCTAAGACGGCAGCTATCTTGTCTCTTATCTGTCTTCCTATGTTTTACTTGATTGTATATAAATGGAATAAAAGGATTATTTCTGCACAGCATAATTTAATGGCCGGGTATGCTTCAAGTGATAGTAATTTTATCAACTCTCTTAGAGGGATAACCGAAATTAAAAGCCTAAACTGGCAGATTGATTTTTCGGCAAAGAATAAACTTATCTATTCGGAATTTCAGGAAAGAGTATTTATTCTGGGAAAGATAAAAATAAAACTTAATCTTCTTACCGGTCTTGCAGGTACCATTTATGTGATTATTGTTCTAATATATTCATCCTTGCAGGTGATGAGTTCCAGAATGACTCAGGGTGAATTGATGGCAATCCTTTCGTTAAGTTCTACATTACTTCCTTCTGTTCTTAATCTTGCACTGATTGGGATTCCTTTAAGCGAGGCAAAAGTTGCTCTAAACAGGATGTTTGAATTTTCGCAAATAGATCCTGAAGATAGCGGTAATATTGGTTATAATAATAGTTTAGAAATTCTGAAATTATCACTAGTAAATATTTCTTTTAGATTTCCTGGCCAAAGATTATTGCTTGATAATCTATCATTAAGTATCGAAAAGGGAAAAGTAGTTTCTCTTGTTGGGGAAAGTGGTTGTGGTAAAAGTACCCTGGCAAATATTATTCTTAGATTTTATTTACCTGAGGCAGGCAAGATATTTCTTAACAATAACATGAATTCCGATAAAATTAACCTAAAAAACTGGAGAACGAAAATTGGAATAATTCCTCAAGAAATTCATATCTTTAATGGTACAATTCTGCAAAACTTATTAACGGAACATACTGAAAGCAAAATTAATGAGATAATCTCAACAATATCTGGTTTTGGGTTAGGTGGTTTCTTTGATGGTTTTCCCTCCGGGATAATGACTTTAGTCGGGGAGGAGGGGATTAATCTTTCCGGTGGTCAAAAGCAATTGCTAGCATTTATAAGGGTTCTTATAAAAAAGCCGGATATCCTTGTCATTGATGAAGGGACTTCAAATATGGACCGGGGGACCGAAAGCTTGATTTTGGGTCTTATATCCAGACTAAAATCTGAGATGGGGATTCTATTGATCTCACACAGAATAAATATGGTCAAGAATTTAAGTGATTATATTTATGTTATTGACAATAAGGTTATCACTGCAGAAGGTACTCATAAAGACTTAATAAAGTCTGACAACTTATATAAAGGATTCTGGGATGATTTTTATTAAGGGACCTTCGAAATAAGATTGCTTACATTTTTAAGTTCTTCCTAAATGATGTGTTATTAAATTTTATGCCTTCTCTGATACTCTTCCTTTGTACATCAATTGATTTTTCTAAAGACAAAATAAGATAGGACTAATCCAATGAAAAATACTTTTGTAGGATATTTAGTGTTGTGATGTCATTTTGTAAATCTTGCGTAATATTCCCATTTTCTAAAATAATTATTCGACTACATAATTCAGCAATGTGATTTAAATCATGACTTGAAATTAATATTGTGCATTTTGTTTTTGTACTAAAGTCCTTAAGTATCTTTTTTAAGACAATTTGAGAAGTGGGGTCAAGGTGGTTAAATGGTTCATCAAGAATAAGTACTAATGGGTCTGTTATTAAACAAGAAGCAATCCCTATTTTTTGTTTATTCCCTTTTGAAAAGTCGCGAATTAATTTCTTTTTTTGATCCAAAATCTCATTATTGAAAAAAACTTGAAATAAATTTAATTTGTCCAACACTTCTTGATTATTTAAGTCATATATTTCTCCAATGAAATAATAGAATTCTACAGGAGTAAGGAAATCTATTAAGAAACTATCATCTAGGTAAGAAGCTGTATAATTCTTCCATTTTTCAGATCTAGATACTATTTCATTTCCTGAAATAACAATTCCTTCATCAGCATTTATAAGATCAAGTATTAATCGGAATAAGGTAGTTTTGCCGGCACCATTATTACCTACAATACCTAAAAATTCGCCTTCGTATATTCTTAAATGATCTATATTTAAAACTGTTTTCCGGTTATAAGTTTTTCTTAGTTTTTCTATTTTAATCATATTCTCAATTCATAAGTTTTCGAAATCCTTCCAGATTTTTATATTTTCTTTTTTTAAATATCTCTAGAATGATATTATTAATCCACCAATTATGAAAAATCAAAAAAATTAATCCAATTACAAGCAATAGAATATTTGCTAAAAAACTATTGGTTAGTAAATTGACAAATGTGTATAAACCCACAGGGATTCCAAAAACAATTATTGGTAGAAATAATTGATTTGAATTAAGTCCTTGATAATTAAAAAAGAAACTCTCATTTAAGTTTATTCTTCCCTCATTGAAAGCTCCACTAAGTAGGACTATGAAATTAACTGTACCTATCGAAAAAATAAACATAGAAAAAAGGCAGATAATGTATATCCTAAAGAAAAGAAGAAAAAGAGGGATCATCAATAAGAATATAACAATAGTAAATAGAATCATTAAATAATATTTTGCTTTGATAAATTCGCAAAAATTAATTCTTCTAGTCATAATAAGATCGAAGTAGGTGCTTTCCCAACTAAAAATATATTGTCCGTAAAGGATGGATAACAACCCAAAAGAAAATGTTAATAGTAATAAGGTAAAAAATGTATTTACGTTATTGTTTAATAAACTTATGATAAAAAAAATGGGCAAAATAGGATAAATACCAATGGTTTGTTTAGGTCGTTTATTTCTTAGTAATAGTTTAATTTCAAGTGATAAATAGTTTCCAGCTTTTCCAAGTTTTGAAAACAAATTCAAATTATTCGGAGAAAAAAATAATCCTTTTGGTAGATTTTTATAAGAAAGTTCATCAACGTAAAATCCTGATAAAAGCAAATGACGTAACAGACAAATTATAAAGATCAGAACAGTCAGAAGTGAGACAAATATAAATGAATTGTACTCTGTAATTTGGTTTCCCAATGATATGGAAATTGTTTTTATCGACACTCCTATTCTAGGTAAATTAAATAATAAAATAGCAATACATATGGGTATAAAATAGAATAATTTTCTTTTTCTGATGAGGAATTGTATTACAGCTGTTAAAAAATTATTAATTAAAATTAAAAGGAAAATTGCGAATAAATAAGGAATCGCTGTTTTTAATCCAGATTCCACAAATAAGATTTTTATTGTGAATGGAATTACCAAGAGCCACGGAATAATATTAAAAATGCTCCATAAGCTTCTAAATATCATTAAAGTAACGAGTTTTGTATGTCGAACACGAAATCGAAGATATGGAATAAAGTAAATTGATGGATCAGACTGAAAGAAAAACCGGAAAAAAAAATCTGTAAACAAATATGGTATTAAAAATGAATTAAAAGTCGCTATCGGATCACCTCCTAACTCCAACAATATTTTATCAATGTTATAGCCTAATATTGATAAGGTAGACAGAACAAAAAAAACTAAAATTGCTAATAATAATTTACTTAATAGATTTCTGCGCCATCTAGCGTTTCTTATAAATGATTTCCATTGATGATAAATATAAATCTGTATTAACATTTTGTCAATAACTATACGGTTAATTCTATTAGCTTATAATATGAAACTTCAGTCAACAGTTCTTTCAGTCTAACTATAAAATAGTAGGTTAAAAAGGAATAGTTTAAAGGTTTGGAGATTCATTTTGGAGGGATTATATAATAATAGATTTCTCTCTCAAGGTTGGTTATTTGTCACTGCTTAAGAGAACTAATAATGATGAGTTTGTAAAGAGAATAATAGTTTAAGATAAGTATTGTTAATTTACTCATATGAAGATTTTTTTTGATTTATATATTTTATTATAATGTATACAATATTAAAAGATAAACACATTAGAAGCAAAGCATAAAGGCAGTTTATTTTGATAGCCGTTTTCTCAAAGATAAATGAAGAACTAATTATTAATATAATAATAGTTGTTAAGGCAAATGATATGCGGTAAGAGTGATATCGATATAATAAATATGTCTCATTCTCATTTTTTTCTTTACTATATCCAAAACAGAATAACCCAAAGCATATCAACAAAATAATAATATCCACATTAATCTTATTAAATAATAAACTATAGGTTATTAAAATAACTGCAAAAACAATAATTACTATTCCAAGTATTTTACCATTATAAGGCAAAAGAGGGTACATTTTATTCATATTTGTAAACATAATATTTCAAATTTTAATGTCAAACGTTTGATCAAACAATTGTAATTTAATAATATATCTACCCTAAGCAAATTTTAAATTAATATTTAATATGCTTCTTAACAACGATGCAACTAGTTCGATAACATAGTTGCATCGTTTAAAGGTACAGAGAATTTCTTATTCTACTACGGTATTGATTTACTACCTATCTTCTAAAGCTTCACATACAATTCCTGCAACTATTCCTGCTACTGGATTAGCAAGGCCATACAATGCACCTATTGCAGCACATCCCAGAATTCTTGTCCAATTTATACCTCCGTAGAGATTTTCCATTTCTTCAAAACTTAATTTTTTTGTTTCCATTGTTTAAAAGTTTTACAATTAATAATAGAAATTTATCGAACATAAATTTCTATTATAAAAGTCTATTAATACTGGATTTTGACTAATTCCTGAATCTTAGAGCAATTATTATTTTTTAATTTGATTATTGGCGGTCAAAGAATAAGGAAGCTTTACAATTGCGAGCCTGATACAGGTGGGCAATACTGTTCACCTTCTTCTGGAAACAGGCACTATTAATACTTATTGTTGTCACTAAGTATCTTTTTATATATTATGTCTCTGACAGGCTTAACCGGAAAGTTCAGCGAAAGGTTATGGAAAGGGCTGCTGACCTCGAGACGCAATTGGTTGAATCTCTTAACTCTGCAGGAACCATAAAACGATTCGGTCTTGAGGACTTCTCAAATCTGAAAACTGAAACCCGGTTTGTCAGTCTTCTTGAAAGTTTATATAAGTCGGGATTGAACAACCTTTTTTCATCGGGTTCCACTAGTCTTGTTTCGCAAATGATAACAATTCTTGTATTATGGATAGGAGCCGGTTATGCAATTGG
Organism: Bacteroidales bacterium UBA1797; assembly: GCA_002319885.1. Lineage (GTDB taxonomy): Bacteria > Bacteroidota > Bacteroidia > Bacteroidales > VadinHA17 > LD21. The sequence goes on along the minus strand of DCFT01000015.1, from coordinate 3,236 downwards.
ATCACAGATAACCCCCGGGGAGTTGCTTTCTTTCTATTCAATAGTTGGGTATTTTACCCAGCCGGTCACTTCTCTGATCGGGTTTAACCGTACGTTGCAGGATGCCAGGATTGCCTCTGACAGGCTTTTTGAAATCTTCGATCTGGAGATAGAGGATGAAGCAAATAAGATAGAGTTGAAACCTGAGATGGTTGGTGATGTATGTTTTGAAAATGTCGGTTTCAGATATGGTACGAGGGTTGAGGTTTTTGATTCATTGAACATAACAATAAAAAAGGGAGATATCACAGCAATAGTAGGAGAGAGTGGTTCGGGAAAAACTACGCTTGTTTCGTTACTCCAGAATCTATATCCGCTGCAGGCCGGGCATATCCGTATTGGGCGCTATGATCTCTGTCATCTTGCCAATCATTCTTTACGCGCGATTGTTTCGGTGGTTCCGCAAAGAATAGATCTTTTTTCAGGAAATGTTGTGGATAATATTGCTGTTGGTGAGTTTACTCCGGATATGAACAAGGTTATTGAGATATGTGATAAGCTCGGTATGTCAAAATTTATTGAGCAGCTGCCGCATGGCTTCAACACCTACCTTGGAGAGAACGGCGCCAGTCTCTCCGGTGGACAGCAGCAACGCATAGCTATAGCGCGGGCGCTTTATCGTAATCCGGAGATTCTGATTCTCGATGAGGCTACCTCTTCGTTAGACTCACTGGCTGAGTCGTTTGTGCAAAACGCTATAAGTATCCTGAAGGAAGAAAATAAAACGGTAATTGTGATTGCTCACAGGCTTTCTACAATTAATATGGCACAAAGAGTCATCGTTCTTGAAAAAGGTCAGGTTGTTCAGGATGGTACCCTGCAGGATCTGTTGGGTGTTGAGGGTCCGTTCAGGAAGATGTGGATGCATCAGGCCATTGATCTGAAAGAAACTGTAAAAACTTAAAATACGCTATATCATGAAAGTTTTTGAATATCTCGATCGCATAAGCCTGATGCATAAGCTTGTTGCCAGGCAGAAAACGGGTACTCCTGATGAGTTTGCCAGGCAATTAGGAGTAAGTCGCACCAGTCTTTATGAGCTGATTGATGAATTAAGGTCACGTGGAGTGCCGATAGCGTATTCAAAGTCGGCCAAGACATTTTTCTATCGTCAGCCTTATGATATAGCTGTAAGTTGTTCCCTCCGGCCTTTGACTTTCACTGAAGAGAAAGAAAATTCAGGCGGGATGAAAATTTTTTCCAAAATCCTTTTTTTCCGTACGCTACTCCCCGAACTTAGTATGGTAAGCTTACCATGCTAAAGCCCCTGGCATGAGAAATAAATGGGGAAAGATCAAATCTCAACTTAATAATTAAAGTTATGGGAAATAAATTTGGCTTAATCGATCTGAATGAGAAAGAGCTAAAAGAAATTAATGGTGGTTTACGTATGTTAATAATATCACTCTTTATGACTTCAGTTGAAAAAGCTCTTGACCTGATTCAAGGACTCAAGGATGGTTATGAATCTGCAACAAGAACTCAATAAAAATTTTAATTATGGAAAAATTTGAAGTCACAGAACTCACCACAGACGAAATGATTTTAATTGATGGGGGAAGAACTCTCAGTTATTACATCGGACTGGTAATCGGAGCTACAGTTGGAACTGCCGTCGCCCTGCTCAAAGGTTTTGAGGATGGAATTGATGGACAGCACGCAAAATAACTAATTAAAAAAGCAGTAAAATGGAAAACTTAAAAGAATTGGAATTATCCGAAATGTTACAAATTTCAGGAGGAGTAAATGTCGCTTACGAAGTTGGATATGCAGTTGGTAGTTTATTTAAAAAGCTGGCATTCCTTAAATTCGTTTCTGAACTTTTATAGTATCTTTATTATAGAGAAATGCAATTGATAAGTTGCATTTCTCTTTATTTCCAATTCGAGTTTATTAGTTTATCTATTCTTACATTGAAAATAATTGATATTAAAGATTTTATTTTATTTCTCAAAAATCCAAGCCTTGAGAAACAAATTGATATCACATCGGTTCCTTTATTTTTAAAGATAGTCTGGAAATCGTTTCTTATTCTTCTCATAAGTGACATTATTATAGGCCTTATCTTTTGTGCGCCATTCATATATTTTAATTTATTTCCATCCTTAAAGGAAATAAATTTTGGGTTACTTAATTTATTAAAGATTTCCTTATATTACCCAATAGCTGAAGAATTAATCTTCAGACTTCCCTTAAGGAGTTCTAAATTTAATTTGGTATTATCATTTAGTATATTGATATCTTTAATTGTATTTAGACGATTAATATCCAATATTTATTTAGTTATAGCAATTTCACTAATATTATATTTTTCCCTCAATATACTGTTTCGAAAAAATTCCCCTTTAAGTATTAAAATTATTAATTTTTTCACTCTAAAATTTCGGGTAGTTTTTTACTTTCAAGCCTTGTTATTTGGATTTCTACACCTGACAAATTACAATCTTGAATTTAAATATTTTTATCTATTTCCTTTATTCATACTAAATTATATCTTCACTGGACTTTTTTGGGGTTACTTAAGAGTGAGGTATACATACGGCATCTATTTAAGCATTGCTTCTCATATCTTTATAAATAGTATTTATGTTCTCATTTTGAAACATTAGCTGTAGACTAACATCTCTTTGATGTATGGAATATGAAGACAAACAAAGAAGATGTGTCTAATTGTTTGGTTAATCACAGATGTTATAAATTAGGAAAAGATTGCTAAGGGCTCTTCAGCTTTAGTTCATTTCTGCAATTCGCTAATTATTAAACTATCTGGGATTTAATCAGAAGATCTTTATTACAGACAAATTTTTGATTAAAATTTACAGGTGCGTAGCACCGTAATGTTTATAGATAAGCAATTGATTGAATAAAACACAGGTGCGTAGCACCTTAATGTTTATAGAAAAACAAAGGTGCAGCGCACCGCAATATAAAAAACAAAATGGCAAACACGTACACACAATGTTATTTCCATCTGGTATTTGCTGTTAGAAACCGCGAGGCTTTGGTTAAAAAGGAATGGAAGGATGAGATGCATAAATATATTACCGGTATTGTCCAGAACCATCGTCACAAAATGTTGGCTGTAAATTCAATGCCCGACCATACACATATTTTAATTGGATATAATGTTAATCAGCTTATTCCCGATCTGGTGGAAGAAATTAAGACCTCAACCAACGCATGGATTAAAACAAAAA
>DCFT01000220.1 GCA_002319885.1 Bacteroidales bacterium UBA1797 | reverse complement strand
GACATCAGATACGTGAAATTGCTTTCCATAAGGATGCAATCCTTATCATGGTGAAACGGGGAACTAACTTATTCATACCTCATGGAGAAACTTATCTGAAAACGGGAGATATACTTAATATCATTGGTACCGATTCGGCGCTGGAGAATACAAGATACTACTATATCATTCCTGTTAAGTCCTTTGGAAGTTCGTAATCCAATATTCTGAATAACCACAACATCTCCATCAATCTCCAGAACATCCCCAATTTTTGTTGTTCCTTCAATAAGCAGGATTATTCCTGAAATAAAATCGTTGAAAGTTTGCTGTAATCCAAGTCCGACTCCAACTCACAAAGCAGCTGATCCTGCCAACAACACTGTAACACTGATACTTAATGTTTAAAGAACTAAACTGATAGAGATAACCCAGAGAATATATTTAAATATTTTGAATAAATAGTATGAATTGCTCCTGTTAAGCTTTTTGAAAGACTGTTTGCTGAATATACCTTTTAGAATCAGCCAGAGGATTAACCTTGTAATTAGGAATATGAACAAAACCAATAACAGGGATAAACCTTTAATTCATGATTTTCTATCTCTGTTATCCGAGTAAAAAGGTGTGTCCGCGTCTTGAAGGATTTGTAATAGTAATCACTCTCATGCTTCCTTATCAACCCATTTATATCAACTTTATCCACCAAATTCATTATCTGTTTAAAAATCGGCTGTCCTACTAATTTTATTTCTGCAATTTTACCCATGTTGTACTTGATTTACACAACACCAAATTACAACATTGGGGGCAACCTTTGGGGAGTACCCCTCTTATTTATTAGTCGGACAATAGTGATTATTTATACATAACAGAACTGAAGAAAGCCTTCATTTCCGAAGCATAATATACACCATATTTAGCAAATGTAGCTTTGGTAGCTGCATCGGGTTTCCAATCAAAAAATGCATGACTGGCCCCTCCTACCTGAACATATTCTACTCTCTGCCCTGCTTTTACAAGTGCATCAACATAAGTTTTAACAGCTTCATCCTTGATAAGAGGATCGTTGGTTCCCCGAATTAAATATTCAGCCACTGCTCTTTCTGAAGCATTAGGTATATGGTTCAACGGAGCAATAGCATCTTTCCAGGTATTATCCGCTGCCGGGTCATCAGAATATGTATTTAACAGATTGCCTGCGAAAACGCCGTAACTTGGTGCGGCAGCTTTTATCGATGCCATCATCTCTGCCCTTACCTGTTCAACATTTTTATTCTTTGGCATATAGGACGGCATAAATTCGAATACGCCTTTTGTCTTTCCAAAACCAGCGGTACCGATCATATTACACATAGTCGCGGCAAGTGCGGAGAGATGTCCTCCGGCACTATCGCCGGTGACACCTATTCTCGACGGATCACCTCCATATTCTTTCGCATGTTCCATGATGTGTGCAATAGCGCCAAAAACATCATCCACTATATCAGCCATAGTATTATTGGTTGCATCACCATCAAGTTTCATAGCCCATCGATAATCAATACTGAATACAACAAATTTACCGCCCTTAGTCAGTTCCCTTGCAAGTCCCCTCATAATATCTTCCGTGTTGGTAGTCCATCCCCCACCATGAATTATAATGATACATGGCAGGTTTTTTGCACCTTTGGGAGAATATACATCATATTTCAAGGGCTTAACTCCAGGCTTTGCATAAATAACATCTTGAGTTACATTAATATCGGCAACAGCAGATTTTTCAATAAATGATGCACCAAGGTGTTTTTCATGATCAATGGTAACTTTGAACACCGGAGTCATTGATTCAAAATACATCTGTCCCCACTTCCCTTTATCAGAATAATATACAGCATCAAGAACATATCCTGCATCAGGTTTCGCAGTGATGGTAACTATTGTTCCAGCCGGGTATTGTCCGTCAGAAGGTAATGCCGGATCAAGTTCAAATGTTCCGTTTACAGGTTTATCTGCAATTACTTTAAATGACTGAGCAACAACAGTATTTGTCCCTGTAAAACAACCAGCTGAAAGGCAAAACAAAGCTTTTAATAATATATTTTTCATAGTTTTATATTGAATTTTAAGAATTAACAGTTCCAAATTTACGATTAAAATAAAAATTATTATCAAATTTCGGAATAATCGGTATAAACTCACAGACCAAATTCTCCATCAAATGACCTATTATATAATAATCGTGCTTTGTATAATTGTTCTTCTTGCCTATCTGTTTGATGTAACAAGCAAATATTCAAAAATTCCGGGTGTGATTTTACTTATCAGTCTTGGAATTGGGATACAGCTTATTGTTAATGCATCAGGCTTCAAGGTCCCGAATATGCAGCCGGTTCTTCCGATATTGGGTACCCTGGGGCTGATCCTTATTGTTCTGGAAGCCGGCCTTGATATAAAATTGGAAAAAAAGAAAACCCGGTTAATTCTAAAATCAGTATATTCTGCCATCTTCCTTTTTGCCATTTTTACTGTGATCCTTTCATTTATACTTATTAAGGCGTTTGGATTTCCTGTTAAAGAATCTATTCTGAATACAATTCCTCTCGGAATAATTAGCAGTGCGGTAGCTATCTCATCAGCTACTCATTTGAATTCTGATCAGAAAGAATTTATAATCTATGAAAGTTCGATATCTGATGTTGTGGGAATTCTTGCGTTTGGCTTTATCCTTAATAATTATGATTCCATCGGCCATGGACTTTTTTCTTTCGCAATAAACGGTGTAATTACGGCTGTCATCGCTATCGTATTTACTACCGGATTAGGCTATCTTCTGCATACCATTAAATACCATGTCAACTATGTTATAATTATGACATCCGTAGTTCTTGTTTATGTAGTTGCTGAGCTTTTCCATCTGCCGGCACTTATTTTGGTACTGGTATTCGGACTGGCATTATCGAACTACAAATTAATTGAAGATAGTAAATTAAATAAATTTGTTGATTTTGGAAAATTCAGAACAGATGTGGATTCTTTTCAAATGATTCTGATAGAGTTGACTTTTCTGGTAAGATCTTTTTTCTTTATAATGTTTGGATATTATACACAAGTTAACAGCCTGTTTAGTATTAATAACATAATTCTGGCACTGGTAATTGTAGTTGGAATATTTTTGCTTCGCTGGTTATTTTTCAGGCTTGTGCTTAAAATACATAATCTCTCCATTATACTTTTTGCCCCCAGGGGCTTGATAACAATTCTTCTGTTCCTGGGGATCCCTGCTGCCACAAGAATTCCACTAATAAATGTAGAAATAATAACCCTTGTAATACTGATGACCCTTTTGATAATGATGGTGGGCAATTTCTTTTCGGCCAGCAGAAATAATCAACCCGAACCGGATGTAGAAAAAGAAATCAAAAAGTCACCTATATAAAACAGTCTTGAGCGATATTTACAAAAGGCGGTAATTAATTAAAAAAATTGTTATAAGTTTAATTTTATAAAGTCCTAATTTTACTTAAGAAATTTTAGCATGCGAATCGACAGTATAGAACTCATCCATATAAAGATGGATCTTGTAAGCCCTTTTGTAACATCTATGGGCACCGAGTATGATGAAGAACATATCATAGTAAGAATTGATAGTGATGGACTTACCGGCTGGGGTGAAAGTGTTGCCGAGGGTACTCCGTTTTATTCATATGAAACAGTATCGACTGCCTGGCATATTCTGCGTGATTTTTTAATACCCTCTATACTTGGAATAGAACTATCGGGTATTGACGAGGCTATTTCACTCTATGAAAAAGTAAGGGGACACATGATGGCAAAAGCCGGACTGGAGGCAGCATTGTGGGATGTTTTTGCAAAAGCAAAGGGAATATCCCTTTCAAAAATGTTGGGTGGTAAAAGAGACAAAGTTGATGTTGGAGTGAGTATCGGAATCCAATCGTCCGAAACAGCACTTATAAAAAAGGTAGAGACTCATCTCGGAGAGGGATATAAGCGAATAAAAATTAAAATTGCTCCAGGAAATGACATTCAATTTGTTGCTGCTCTCCGCAAAGAATTTCCTGGTCTTCTTCTTCAGGTCGATGCGAATTCAGCATATACGCTGGATGATATCAAGCTGTTTAAAAAGATGGATGAATATAATCTCCTGCTAATTGAACAGCCTCTTGGATACGAGGATATCTTCGATCATTCAAAGCTACAGCGCGAATTAAAAACACCAATCTGTCTTGATGAGAGCATTCATTCCCTTGATGATACTCGTGCAGCCATTGAACTGGACAGCTGCAGGATCATCAATATAAAACCCGGAAGGGTTGGTGGATTTACCGAATCAAAATTAATTCATAACTACTGTGCCTCAATGAATATACCTGTCTGGCACGGTGGAATGCTTGAATCAGGTATCGGACGGGCAGGCAACGTTGCCTTGGCATCGCTTTCTAATTTTACCCTGCCTGGTGATATTTCTGCCAGCAAGCGTTATTATAAAGAAGATATTGTTAACCCGGAGTTTTTAGTTAATTCCGATGGTACTATGGATGTACCTTCAGGACCAGGT
>DCFT01000111.1 GCA_002319885.1 Bacteroidales bacterium UBA1797 | reverse complement strand
ACGAGCCATGTCCGCAACCATACAGAATAACCAGGCAGCTCAATTTTCAATCTTAACCATTCCCCGTTAGCATCACGTAACGGAATGACTGGTAATTGTCCAGGATCATTATAGGGATAGAGTGCCTCTTGTTCCCCATTCTGGTCAATTTCCTGCCGAAAGTATCCCTGCTGATAGAGTAAGCCTATACCAACTACAGGTACTCCCAGATCGCTGGCTGCTTTTAGCTGATCGCCGGCTACGTTACCCAGCCCTCCAGAATAAATCGGAAGTGATTCACTCAACATATACTCCATGCTGAAATAAGCTACTGTAGTCAGAGGTGATTTAGGGAAAGTTTTTTGAAACCATGCCGGACCTGTTATATCCTCCTCCTTAGATTGTATGAGAGCATCAACTTTTTTGCGAAAAGCAGGATCGGACATTATTTTTTTAAACTTATCTTTTGAAACTGTCTGCAGTACTACCCATGGATTATGCGTGGAATCCCATAAGTCGGGTTCGAGCTGATGCCAGATTTCATCGGCTGAATGATTCCAGGAACAACGCATATCGAGAGCAAAGTCAGAAAGTGAATCAAATCCTTCAATACCCGATAAGCCGGTATTATAACCTTTTTTATGTTTTTTTATCTCTTTCATGATCTCAAATTCAGAATGCTATAGATTTAAATTACGGAGTAACAGCTTTTGTGACTATTTCCTGTGCTTCTTCAATTATTTTATGCAAATGATCTGTTCCCTTAAAACTCTCTGCATAGATCTTGTATATATTTTCCGTTCCGGAAGGACGTGCTGCAAACCATCCATTGTCAGTAATTACCTTCAAACCTCCGATAGAAGCTCCATTCCCCGGTGCGTTTGTAAGAGATGATATTATCTTTTCACCTGCCAGTTCAGTAAATTTAACTTGCTCAGGAGAGAGCTTTGCTAACATTTTCTTTTGCTCATGGGTTGCGGGCGCATCAATACGGTCATAAACAGGATCACCTAATTTTTTAGTAAGATCTCTATAAATATCACCAGGGTCACGACCATTTTTCGCAGTAATTTCCGCTGACAGCAAAGCCAGGATAATTCCATCTTTATCGGTTGTCCATACAGTGCCGTCAAAGCGTAAGAAAGATGCTCCGGCACTCTCTTCTCCTCCAAAGCCCAGTGAGCCGTCATATAATCCATCTGCAAACCATTTGAATCCGACAGGTACCTCATAGATTTTTCTATCCAACTCAGCAGCTACCTTATCAATCATCTTACTGCTCACCAATGTTTTGCCAACTGCCAGCTTTTTGCTCCACAGGGGTCTGTTTCTGAATAAATAATTAATTGCGACAGAGAGATAGTGATTCGGAGGCAAAAGCCCATGACTTTTTGTTACGATCCCATGTCTGTCGTGATCGGTATCACAGGCAAATGCTATGTCATAATCATCTTTTAATTTAATCAAACTTTGCATTGCATATGGTGAAGACGGATCCATACGGATCTGGCCGTCCCAGTCAACCGTCATAAAGCGGAAAGTTGGATCCACAGCTTTATTGACAACAGTAAGGTTTAACTTATAGAGTTCAGCAATTGGTTCCCAGTAATGAACACCTGCACCACCCAGCGGATCAACCCCAAGCTTAATATTTGAATTCCGGATAACATCCATGTCAATAACCCGGGAGAGATCTGAGATGTAATTATTTAAATAATCATGCTTGTGGGTTGTGGATACTTTGAGAGCTTTATCAAACGGAAGTCTTCTTACGCCCTGAAGATTATTTTTCAGAAATTCATTCGCTTTATTTTCAATCCACTGTGTAATAGAAGATTCAGCTCCTCCTCCATTGGGAGGATTGTATTTGAAGCCTCCATCATGCGGTGGGTTATGCGAAGGAGTTATCACTATTCCGTCAGCAAGCCCGTCACAGCGACCTTTGTTATATGTGATAATAGCATGAGAAATAACAGGGGTTGGAGTATATTCCTCCTTTCCGGCAATCATAACTTCAATACCATTGGCTGCTAATACTTCAAGTGCAGAGGCAAAAGCCGGAACAGAAAGGGCATGAGTATCCATGCCAAGAAAAAGTGGACCGGTTATCTTCTTTTGCACACGGTATAAACAAATAGCCTGGGTAATTGCAAGAATATGATTTTCATTAAAAGAATTCTTAAAAGATGAGCCACGATGTCCCGAGGTTCCAAACTGAACCCGTTGTTCCAGCACCAACTGATCAGGAACTTCTTCAAAATATGCCGTGATTAATTTGGGCACATTAACCAACATTGATGGGTTGGCAGGTTTTCCTGCAAATAAACTTATTTCCATAATTTATTAATATTGTTAACTATTGGCAATCATTAAAAAGACAATGCAAATTGCTTGAAAATCAATTTACTACACAGCTTAGCAGATTTTTACATATCCTGTTTTAACTAAGCACCAATAAAATTGCCACATACAAACAAGGATTACCAAGATATCAAAGAACTAATTCAAAGTTGAAGCAGAGTCTTGGTGTGCGGCTCAACAGAATTAATTGTTCTTTTTGGTCGGAACAATAAAAAGCGGAATTGTAGTATGATGCAAAACTTCTTCTGTTACACTTCCCATGACTATATTTTCAAGCCATTTCCGGCTATGTGACCCAACGACAATAATATCTGCTTTTATCTCTTTTGCTGTCTCTAAAATAGATTCAGCAAAATCACCTTCTTTAACAACAGTCTGAATCGATTTATCACCAAGATGTTGTTTTGACTTCTCAAGATATTTAAGAGACGCATTTTTAAGTCCATCAACACTGTCCAATAGCATTGGACCCATATCAATATAACCGTTAAAGCCCATTATCGGCGAATATCCGGATGTAGAATAAAATACAGGATCATTTATTACATGCAGCAATGTTATTGAAGCATTCATGGCTTGTGCCATAGAAAAACCTACTTCTGCTACTTTTTGTGCTGTTGGATTATAATCCAGGGCAATCAATACTTTTTTCATCTTATTTGTTTTGGTATTCATTAATTTTTTAAATATTTCGTTTTCTGATATTTATTATTAACCTGTTATGCAAATATTTTACATTATCAACAAGATCACCTTCGCCTTCTTGCTACCAGATAGCCCAGCAGAAACCCGATGATCATACCAATCAGAATCGGATATCAAGGGTTAAATGCTCCTAAAGTCCAGATATCTTCAGCTGTTACCCTTAAATGATAATTAGGGAATGATAAAACAGGAATCAAAGCTTTGTTTATCATTTGATGAGCAAAGTTACCCAACAGCAAATTGGATGCGCTCTTCTCCTGTTCGGTCATTATTGATATAAGGTCAGCACCAATAGTACGTGAATAATCGAGAGCTACATCAGTAATGTTGCTCCCGTGAAGATGTTCTACCGTATATGGAACATTATGAGTATCAAGGTAAGAGGCCACCTGCGTTGAATATTGATGGAGCTTTTTATCAATACTCTTTAATTTTCCCAATTGTATGGTAATCACATGAATTTTCGAACCAAATACTTTTGCCAGCTCAGCAGTATAAGGAACTTTTTCGCGTGTCTGAAAAGTAACATCAAGGGGCAATACTATGTTATCAATATTTGAAGGTATTTTACTTTTTCTTACAGTGATCACCGGATTTCTCGAATGAGAGGTTATTTTGTAGGCATTGCCTCCAATGAACAATTCTTCAAATCCCGAGGTACCATGGGTTGAAAGAACTGTCAATGCATCTTCATGCCTGTCTGCCAGATCTGCTATTTCCTTAAATATTTTGCCTTCTTTGATTATGTAACTTAAAGTAAATTTTAGACTGATTTTCTCTTTATACCTTTTAAGTATCCCTTCTAATTTTGTTTGTGCGAGTTGATTTTCATTTTCTGTTACTTCATAATTGTCGCCGGTATACTTTCCAATTACATGAACCATTATAATATCAGCTCCGGTTTTATTCGCCAGTATCATTGCCAGATTTAAGCCATTTAATGACTCATCGGAGAGATCTAGTGGAACAATGATTGTTTTCATAATTTGTGGATTTTATTTTAATTGTGTTGAAAAGACCGGATCTAATTCTCTTGTATTACCTTCCATGATTGACTAACAGGTAATTTGTTTAAGATTATTTTAAAATTAATATCATACTTTATTATGTTTAACAAAACAAGACGGATTTTGTTATTAAATATTCTTTTTTTTCGACATGGTATTGATTGCTATTGAGGCCTCAACAGGAGCAGTTTCTCCTAACTCCCTGGAATTATCCAGGCTGAGCAATAAAGACTTTAATTTAGTTTTTTCAGCTTTCTTTAACAAACTTTGCAAAATATGATGTGCTCCCTCGTTAAAAATAAGGGAGCTCTTCCCATCGCGAATTGACTTCAGTAAGGGCAATAAACTTCGTCTTCCAATCTTAATAAGACCTTCTGCTGCAATCCATCTGATTTCAAACACTTTATCATCAAGCAAATTAATAAAAAAGGGAATTGACTTTTTGTCGGCGATAAGCTCAACAATCTTTGCAGCTTCCATCCGAAGCAAACCATTTTTCGAATCTAATAGCATATGTAGTTGCGGAATAATAATTTTCCCCATTCTTACAAGTTCACTTCTTGCAGCAAGCTTTTTTACTGAGTTAGTAGAATACAACAATTCTTTAATAAGAGATATCAGGTTATCCGGTAACCCTTTCAGGCCTTTATCTATATCACTTTTGTCATTTTTATTCATAATGTAAGAAGATTTATTTTTTTATTTGCAGTTTGCCAGTTGTCTTCCCTTTAATGTCAATCTGTAAAATTCACATTAAAAGCATTTTAATTCAACAAAAAGCCCGAATATGATAAGCTAAAGTTAAGTTCAGGTAAAAAGTTGAGCATTATATAACCTATTGAAAAAGGTACATCATTTACATGTATTTAGATTACGG
>DCFT01000233.1:5487-19673 GCA_002319885.1 Bacteroidales bacterium UBA1797 | reverse complement strand
GAAGAAATTAAACCTGAAACAAAGAAAGAAGAGACTACGGTTCTTAAGGAACCTGACATTCCTTTGAGGCCAAAGGATGATTTCACTCCCGAAGCACTTGAGAGTGCCTGGCAGGAATTCGCAGATCAGTTTAAGGGAGAAAGTACAAGAATTGTCAGCATGTTTAAAACGATCAGACCTGAATTGGAAAACGATCAGACCATAAAAATTCATCTAAGCAATGCTGCACAAAAGGATATTTTCATCTTAAATTATAAACCAAAACTCACCAGCTTTCTTGAAGACAGGTTTATTTTGGATGAATTAGTTATTGAAACGACTGTAGATCATTCAGAATCTGATGAAATTTTGTATTCTGATGAACAGAAGCTAAATTATCTCATTAATAAATATCCTATTCTGAAAGAGATGAAAAAAACTTTTAACCTCGACATCACATAAGATAACCGGGGAAAATCGATGGGGAAATACATATTAACTCTTTTAGCTTCATAACCCTTACAAAATAAAACTATCGAATTGAAAAGGAAACTTGAAATATCAGATGAAAATGAGTATCTGAAATTCCTTACCAAAGAAAAGGACATTTCTGATCAGATAATAAACCATTCAAGGTCAATGATAACCATCATTAACCGCGATTACATATATGAAAAGGTTAATTCCACCTTTTGTAACGCCCATCAATTGGTTTTGGATACAATTCTTGGGAAATCACTGGGCGACTTCTGGGGCCATGATACTTTTCAAAATGTAATAAAGCGGAATGTTGATATATGTTTCTCCGGAAAAACAGTACAATATGAAGCAACGTTCATAACTCCAACTCTCGGGAAAAGACATTTCGAAGTAGTTTTCAGACCATTGACAATCGAACCGGGCAAGATAACTCATCTCCTTGCAGAAACCTTTGATATTGATGAGCTGAAGAATAGTAAACAAGCTGTAATTCAGAAAGAAGAAGAACTCAGAAAGTTTGAATCGAACCTGCCTATCGGATTCCTTAGATGCAATCCGGAAGGAAAGATCCTGCATGCAAACAGGGCTTTTTTAGCCATTGCAGATTGCAAGGATGAACAATCAATTACAGAGATGAATCTTAAGAATTTTTATCTCGATGCGGAACTGTTTGAGTTGCAGATGGACCAGCTTACGGAAAGCCATACCAGGAATTTCGGTATGGTTAATCTGAAAAATAGTGCAGGAAAAGAAATACCTTGCCGGATAAGCGGGTTTCTGGCAGTTAACGGATCGGGTAGTCCTGCATACATAGATTTTGCAGTTGAAGACTGTTCCCGTGAACTTATGCTCGAAAATCGTCTCCTTCAGGCACAGAAGCTGGAGACAATAGGCTCTCTTGCAGGAGGTATTGCACACGACTTCAATAATATACTTGCTACCATTTCGGGATATTCAGAAATGTTGCACGATGATCTTCCAAAGAATTCAGATATGTCTGAGAAGGTGGGTAAAATTCAGATGGCAGTCAAAAAAGCTCAGTCAATTACAAATCAAATACTTACATTCAGCAGACACGTAGAACAGGAAAAGGTTCTGATAAACGTTGCTGAAGTGCTCAAGGAGACGATTGGATTTGTAAAATCGTCAATTCCTTCCAATATAGTATTGAAAAGCAGGATTACAAAAATGAACGTTGATGTTCTCGCCGATCCAACCCAATTGTTCAGAGTCTTTTTAAACCTTATGACAAATGCTATTCAGTCTATGGAAGAAAACGGGGGAGTGCTTACGGTTGGTATTGATGTAGTTGAAAGGGAATTTGTTCAACATGAACTGAATAAAGATATAGTTGCAGATGAATATGCATTACTCATGTTTAAAGATACGGGTGAGGGTATGGATCCTTCACTTATTGGAAGGATATTTGAACCATTCTTTACAACCAGGGAAGTGGGTAAAGGAACCGGTCTTGGATTATCGGTAATTCATGGCATAATAACAGAAATGGAAGGAGAGATTGTTGTTTCAAGTAAAAAAGAGAAAGGATCGGTTTTCAGTGTTTATCTTCCTGTATCGAAGACTTATTCTGATGTCACAACAAAAAAAGGAAGCAGGAATAAAATTTTGTTTATAACAGGTAATAAATATGAATCAAGAATCTTATCATTAGCTCTTGAAAGTGCAGGTTATGAACTGATATTTGTTTCTGATGGCAAAAATTTTGCGAGAGTGATGAATAACATCAGTGAGAGAGCCGATTTGGTTATTTATATGAGCGATTCAAAACAGATTAAACCCGAAGATCTTGCAGGGATCTTCAGGAGCGAGAACATTGTAACTCCATGTATTCTTATAACTGATCCGATGCAGGATGTTTCTGAAGAAAAATTACTAAATTCGGGTATTATTAATCAACAATTAACTAAACCGGTTTCTCTTAAAGAAATAAGAAATGCTATCCAGGAGTTGCTGAGATAAAAAATAAATTTTAATACACTAAAAATGCCAGGAGTACTGATCGTTGAGGATGATAAAGAGTTAAGGGAAATGCTAAAGCTTTCGCTTTTAAGAAAAAACTATACTGTTTTTGAGGCAGAAAATGGCAAAGCCGCCATTACTCATTTCAAACCGCAAATCACAGATCTTGTTGTTACCGATCTTATTATGCCGGAAGAAGATGGACTTAAAGTAGTCATTAAATTAAAGGAAATAAAACCTTCCTTAAAGATTATTGCCATATCAGGCGGGGGCAAGGTTGGACCGGGAAGCTACCTGAATCTTGCAAAGGCTCTTGGAGCTGATGCAATATATTCAAAGCCATTTTCAATAAACGAACTCATTTCCAAGATTGAGCAGTTAATGGATACTGAACAACATAATTAAAGAAAGTGTTAATATAGAAAACTATTAAAACGTATTTATATGTTAAATAAAAAAATTGAAGATATCTGCAACAGGCAGGTAGAACGCGAAGGTTATTCTTCTAATCTTTATCTTGCTATGGCTTCATGGGCAGAAACAAATGGCTATAGCGGTGTGGCAGCATGGATGTATAGTCAATCTGACGAAGAACGAATTCATATGCTTAAGTTTATTAAGTATATCAATGAAAGAGGCGGGAAAGCTATTATGCCTGCCTTGAAAAAACCTGCAGGCGATTATAAAAATGTGGAGGATGTTTTTAAAGAAGTATTGAAACACGAAGAGTTTGTTACTGCAAGTATTAATGAAATCGTTGCACTTACTCTGGAGGAAAAAGATTTTAATACACATAATTTTCTGCAATGGTTTGTGATGGAGCAGGTCGAGGAAGAAGCTTCTGTAAGAATTGTACTTGATAAACTGCGTCTGGTCGGTAAGAACAGTTTGTACGAGTTCGACAGAGATATTCTTACTTTAAGAAGATCGGCTGCTAACACAAGCACTACTGTATGAAGAAAATCTCCTGCCTTTTGATGGTGATCTTTTTCTCCGGTTTGATTCTCAGGCTCACGGCACAGAATCTGATAAAGAATTCATCAGTTACAGGTGTTTGTTACGCCGGGAAGAAAATAAACAGAATGTATATTCAGCCCCCTAAAGAATTTTTCTTAAAAAGAGGGTCAAAAAGTTTAGCTGCAATAACTGTTAATTATTCCGGATTCTCCACTCAGGCTAAAAATGCAATGAATTACGCTGTTTCAATCCTTGAAACATTATTGCCTGCTGATACCAGGATTACAATTGATGCAACGTATGATAAAATTTCAACTTCAGGAGTACTTGCTCAATCGTCTATTACAGGATACATCGGGGGATCGGGAATTGATGCTATTAATCCTTTGTCATATTACCCGGTAGCTCTTGCTGAAAAGATTGCCGGCAAAAGCCTGAATGCTGATACTGATGGTGATATTACTTTGGAAATCAATAGTTCAATAAACTGGTATTATGGTACCGATGGTAATACTCCTACCCAGAAATATGACCTGGTAACAGTTATATTGCATGAAACCTGTCATGGACTCGGGTTTTATGACAGCTTTAGTTCAGATGGGACTTTAGGTTCCTATGGACTCGGTTCTGTTCCAATGATCTACGACACTTTTGTTGAAAATTTTGCAGGGAACAGACTTACTGATACACTGAAATTCCTGAATTATTCAACTGACCTTGAAAAACAGCTTGTTGGAAATCAAATTTATTTTAATGGCCCTCTGTTGAGAGCATATTCATCATCAGTGCATTATACAGTACTGAGAGCAAAATTATATGCTCCCGCAACATGGGATCCCGGATCAAGTATTTCTCATCTCGACGAGTCAGCTACACTTCCTGTAAATTCGCTTATGACTCCTTTTATCGACCTTGGAGAGGCAATTCATGACCCGGGCAAATATACCTTTTCAATACTTGGGGACATTGGCTGGATAAATACTAGAATAATCCATAAACCAATGGGAGATACTGAAGATCATTTGCCAGAGATCACACTTTCAACCGATATTAAATCCGATACCACATACAATCATGACAAAGTTGGCGTAGTTTTCTCATTTGATAACTTTGCGACAAGCGATTCTCTTTATCTTAGTTCCCCTGGTTCCAATAACTCTTATAATATTACAATCCCAATCCCTGCATATAATTCTGAATTACAGTACTATTTTTTTGTTGTGGATTATTTTCAGAGAATATACAGATCTCCATCGGTTTATAAGGATTATTCTGGCATTAATAATAACAGGTATCATATCTTTATTGGAACAGATACGATAAAACCGGTCATAATACATACTCCTGTTACCTATTATTTGCAATCAGTTGATTCTATAAAATACGATGCCAAGGTAACCGATAACCTTGGAATAGATTCGGTCTATGTTGAGTATAGATTGAATCATGGTTCGTCAACATTTGTAAGGTTGAAAGCCGGAAACAATGATGATTTTAGCACGGAATTTAATGCCAGAATGCTTGAATTAAAAGGGCACGATTCAATTGAATACAAAATATTTGCGGTTGATACTGCTAAAGTACCCAATATAGCAGCTTTACCTGAAACAGGATATTTCGTCACTCATATTGAAGAGATCTCAAATACCGTTTCAACGTATTCCACAGATTTTTCAGACGCTGCGCCTGATTTCTTTAATGTCGGATTTGATATATCCAGGCCTTCAGGTTTCAGTAAATATGGTCTGAATTCAAAACACCCGTATGAGAGTCCTGAGGACAATTCAAAAAGCATTGAATATATTTCAATATTAAGGCATCCCCTGAAACTTGATGAAACCGGTTTACTGGTAAATTATAATGAGCTTGTTCTTGTAGAACCGGGAGAGGCAGGATCTTTGTACGGTTCATCAGGTTTTTATGATTATGTGATTGTGGAAGGTTCAAAGGATTTTGGCAAGACATGGTTTAAACTTATCGATGGTTACGACTCAAGGCTATTCCCATCATGGGAAACAGCATACAACAGCAGTATAGTCGGTGACAATTCAACATTTGTTGGAACTGAGGCTATGCTGAAAAAACACACCTTTCTTTATCGGCCATCTGCCAATATTTCAGCAGGCGATACTATGTTGGTTAGATTCCGGTTATATTCCGATCCTTTTGCCAATGGATGGGGATGGGTCGTTGAGGATTTAAAAATAGGCCCGCTTATTGATGCCGTCACTGAAGTTGTAAATCACCCTGTTGCAGTCTATCCAAATCCGGGTACCGGACACATAACAATAAGCATGGGTACTCCGGATGGGGCAACGTCTAAACCATTGCATTACAGTATCTTCAATTCAGCAGGTATCTGTCTGAAAAATGATTGGAGCTCAGGATCATCAGACTTTACTATTGACATTTCTGAATCTCCTGCCGGTTTATACATTATTATTCTGTACCTTGATGATGGTATAAAGACAATTAAGTACAGCCTTATAAAATAAATTTTAAAACCCCGCTAAAATGGCGGGGTTTTTGCTTAACTTGGATATTTGGATTTCTTTATTGGAAAATAAAGCTAATTTTGCCTGAAATATAAACAACTGTAAAACACCTTAAAATGAGCATTATAAATAGTGTACTCGGCATTTTTCTGGGTAATAAATATGAAAGGGATTTAAAAGAGATTAATCCATATGTCGATAAGATCCATGTTGAATATGATAAAATACAAGGTTTAACGAATGATGAATTACGAGATAAGACCGATGAAATCAGGAAGGAAATACAAAAGAGTATTGAAGGTGATGAAAATGAAATAAAATCCCTCAGGGAAAAAGCTGAGGCAGAGGGAGATGTGTACCTTAAGGAAGAATTCTATAATTCTGTCGACAAGCTTGAAAAACAAATCAATGAAAAACTTGAAGTAGCTCTGGATGAGCTAGTTCCCAGAGCATTTGCTATTGTTAAAGAAACTGCAAAAAGATTTAAGGAAAACAGTACGCTGGAGGTAACAGCACGACAATATGACAGAGACCTCGCTGCCACAAGAGAAAGTATTACAATCAACGGCGATAAAGCTATCTGGAGCAATAAATGGATTGCCGGAGGAAATGAAATTACCTGGGACATGGTACATTATGATGTTCAGCTTGTTGGAGGTGTAGCTCTGCATAAGGGGAAAATCGCCGAAATGGGAACTGGTGAAGGAAAAACAGTTGTCGCTACTCTTCCGGTATTTCTTAATGCACTTGCCGGCAGAGGTGTTCATATTGTGACAGTTAATGATTATCTCTCAAAACGTGACTCGGAATGGATGGGGCCGATATATGAATTTCATGGTCTGACAGTTGATTGTATCGATAAACATCAGCCTAACTCACAGGATAGACGGAAAGCATATAATGCTGATATCACCTTTGGAACAAATAATGAATTTGGTTTTGACTATCTCAGGGATAATATGGCCGTAAACCCTGAGGACCTTGTACAACGTAAACACCACTACGCAATAGTTGATGAGGTAGACTCCGTTCTTATTGATGATGCCCGTACACCTCTCATCATTTCAGGCCCGACTGCCAAGAGCGATACTCAACAATTCGATGAGCTGAAGCCTAAAGTCGAAAAACTTGTGAGTGCACAGAAAAAGCTTGTAACTCAGATACTTGCTGATGCCAAAAAACTTATTCTCGATAATAAAAATGACGAGGGCGGTCTTTTGTTGCTGAGAGCATATAAAGGTCTTCCGAAGAATAATGCCCTCATCAAATTCCTGAGTGAAGAGGGTAATAAATCACTTTTGCTGAAGACAGAAAATTTCTATATGCAGAATAACAGCAAGGAAATGCCTAAAGCAACTGATCCTTTATATTTTATCATTGACGAAAAAGCTAATTCGATAGAACTTACTGAAAATGGTCTCGATCTTATATCCGACTCTGTTGAAGATATCAGCTTTTTTATACTTCCCGATGTAGGATCAAAAATTGCCGATATTGAGAAATCAGACATTTCGGAACAGGAGAAGCTTAAGATAAAGGATGAACTTTTGCAAGACTATTCAGTTAAGTCGGAGAGAGTTCATACTATGACACAATTACTTAAAGCCTGGACACTTTTCGACCGCGACACTGAGTATATTGTTGTGGATAACAAGGTGAAAATTGTAGACGAACAAACAGGCCGTGTTCTGGAGGGCCGCAGATATTCCGATGGACTCCATCAGGCAATTGAAGCGAAAGAAAATGTTAAAGTTGAAGAGGCCACACAAACTTATGCCACCATAACACTGCAGAATTATTTCAGGATGTACCATAAACTGGCAGGTATGACGGGTACTGCAGAAACTGAAGCCGGAGAATTATGGGACATATATAAACTCGATGTTGTTGTCATTCCCACAAACAGACCAGTCATCAGGTCCGACAGAGAAGATCTTGTTTATAAAACCAAAAGGGAAAAATATAATGCTGTAATTGATGAGATTGCTGAGATGAACCGCCAGGGACGACCTGTTCTCGTTGGTACAACATCAGTGGAGATATCTGAATTATTGAGCAGGATGCTCAAGATGAAAGGGTTGAAGCATAATGTTTTGAATGCGAAACTTCACCAGCGGGAAGCTGAGATTGTTCTGGAAGCCGGGAAAAAAGGCACTATTACAATTGCAACTAATATGGCAGGACGAGGCACTGATATTAAGCTTACGGAAGAGGTGAAAAAAGCCGGAGGACTTGCTATCATTGGAACTGAACGACATGAATCCCGAAGGGTTGACCGTCAGTTGAGAGGACGTTCAGGCAGGCAGGGTGACCCTGGATCGTCGCAGTTTTTTGTATCTCTCGAAGATGAACTCATGAGACTTTTTGGTTCTGAAAGAATTGCCGGTATAATGGACAAGCTGGGACTGAAAGACGGGGAGATGATTCAACATTCGATGATCACGAAATCCATTGAAAGGGCACAGAAAAAAGTTGAAGAAAATAACTTTGGAATAAGAAAGAGGCTTCTTGAATATGATGATGTAATGAACTCTCAGCGTGAAGTCATTTATAAAAAAAGAAAGCATGCACTTCTTGGAGAAAGATTATCTGTCGACATCGCAAATATGATGTTTGATGTTACTGAAAATCTGGTTGAGGTTTATCATTCCGACGCTGACTTTGAAGGATTTGATTTTGATCTTATCCGGTCATTTTCAATGGATTCACCTATCCAGGAAGATGATTTCAAGAAATTAAAATCAGCAAATGTGACGGATTTGGTTTACTCTAAAGTGCTGGATACCTATAAAAGAAAAGTCGAATCAATTTCAGCTCAGGCTTACCCGGTATTAAAAGATGTATATGACAGGATGTCGCATGTTTATGAAAATGTTGTTGTACCAATCACCGATGGTGTAAGAGTTTATCAGGTTATTACTAACCTTAAAGCAACTGCAGAATCTGGAGGCAGAGAGTTGGCTAAGGCATATGAGAAAACTGTTGTACTTGCAACAATTGATGATGCCTGGAAGGAACATCTGAGGGAGATGGATGAACTCAAACAATCGGTTCAGAATGCAACATACGAACAGAAAGACCCATTGCTGATTTACAAGTTTGAATCCTTTGAGTTATTCAAAACAATGCTCACTAAAGTGAATAAGGATGTGGTAAGTACATTGATGAAAGGCCATATACCTACCCAGGACCCTGAGCAGGTAAAAGAAGCACAGAGAAGAAGGCAAGTCGATATGAGCAATCTTAGAACCTCAAAAAGCGATTTTTCTCAATACAGCAGTACCGGTGGCGGTGGTCAGGAAAAGAATCAGAGGACTGAGCCAGTTCGAGTTGATAAGAAAATAGGACGAAATGATCCTTGCCCTTGTGGTAGCGGTAAGAAATATAAGAATTGTCATGGTATGCAACAAAGCGGCGTACAGAATGCAAATGCCAATGTCTGATCAGCTGTTGCTAACCTCTTCAATTGCCTTTTGAATACGTGTATAAGTTGCGCGGTTAACGGGAACAAGGGGAAGCCTGAGTATATTCTGGCAGAGATTCATTATATTCAGCATTGCTTTTACTCCTGCCGGATTGCCATCGACAAACAGAAGTTCAATAATCTCAAGATAACGAAGCTGCAACTCACGGGCTGATTTACAGTTGTTCTTCAGCGAACTGGTAACAAGTTCACTCGTTGCTGACGGGAAGGCATTTGCAAGAACAGAAATGACACCAACGCCCCCTGAAGCAATAATCGGAACAGTCATCATATCATCTCCTGATATTACACTGAAATTATCAGGTTTGTTTTTTATTATCCTCATAATCTGTGCTATATCTCCTGATGCCTCTTTTATACCAACTATGTTTTCGCATTCATTTGCAAGTTCAATACAAGTGTCTGATGAAATATTACAGCACGTTCTTCCGGGTACATTATAAAGGATTACCGGAACAGGACTACAAGTTGAGATAGCTTTAAAATGTTGAAATAATCCCCTCTGGCTTGGTTTATTATAATAAGGAGCTACAGATAAAATTCCATCAATCCCGGTTAGATTTGAATGTCTCACAGTATTTATTACCTCCTGGGTGCTGTTTCCGCCTATTCCTATTATAAGCGGAACTCTGCTGTCAGTTACCTCTACCACGTACGATATAATTGCCTTCTTTTCATCTTTGGTTAGTGTGGATGATTCTCCGGTAGTTCCCATTACAACTAAATAGTTTACTCCACCGTTGATCACATGATTTACCACACGTCCAAGAGCAGCAAAATCAATACTCGAATCATTTTTGAATGGTGTTACAATAGCTACCCCTGTTCCTCTGAATTTTTTAGTATCCTTCATTATTGAGCATAATTAATTAACCGTTCCCGAATTTATCATATCTAGGTAGAAAAGCACATGGTCAAGGTATTCTTCAACATTGAAAGGATTCTTCATATCCATCATGAGGTCGAAATGAGAATCCCCTGTTTCAGCCTCATAAAGACCGACCTTAAAGCCTGCATTTGATAACGATGTTACATATTGCAACGGAAATAAATTTTTGAAATTGAGATCGATCAGAACATCAAACGGGTTGTTGACAAAAGCAATAGTTTCGGTGGATACAGGATAATAAAAAATGTTCAGTTCTTTTCTTTTTAAAATAGACAGATATCTGACAGCTGTATATTGATTGGGCAAATCATTGCCAGGGAAATAGCCAAATATTTTAACTTCAGTTTTATTTTCGTGCATCTTTTGATAAAATCTCGATAAACTTGCAAAATCATCAATCCTGGAGGCATCCCATACAATTCCGATATTTCTTACCAGGTTCATATTGGTAAAATGCATTTTTCTCTTTGTCTGGGATATCTTATTCTTTAAGATAGCATTTCCTATTCTTAACCTGATCTGTTTAAATAATTCCATAATGCAAACCTAATAGTTTTTTGTTAAAATATGCGGAGTGAAGCGGTTAAACTTCACCAATTAATTCGAGGAAATCCGATTCACTTATCATGGGAATTCCAAGCTCATCAGCTTTCATCTTTTTCGATTGACCCATGTTCTCCCCGGCAAGGATCAGAGAGGTATTTCCTGAAACTGAAGCTGAATTTTTACCTCCGTTCCTTTCGATAAGTTCTTTATATTCATCGCGGCTGTGTTCCAGAAAGGTACCCGATATCACTATTACTTTGCCATTCAGGGAACTTCCTGCCGGACCGGGCTCTCCTTCGTTTATAAATTTAAGACCTGTCGCTTTGAGACGTTTAATCATTTCAATGTTGTCGGCATCTGAGAAATATGCTACTATGCTGGCGGCAATTTTCGGTCCGATCTCATTGACACCGGTTAATTGTTCAACATCAGCATTGATAAGTTCGTCGATAGTTCTGAATCGTGCAGCAATTGTTTTTGCGACTGTTTCTCCGACATGCCTTATCCCAAGAGCAAAAAGTACCCGGGAATAAGGTGTGTCAATTGATTTTCTGATACTTTTAAGAATATTAGCCGCTGACTTTTCACCAAGACGTTCCAGCGGTACAAGTTGCTCCAGACGCAAATCATAAAGATCGGAGATATTTTTTATCAGATTTTTATTGAACAATAGGTCGACTGTCTCTTCACCAAGTCCATCAATATTCATTGCCTTCCTGCTTATAAAATGCTCAATTCTGCCTTTGATCTGGGGAGGACAATGAAGGTAGTTTGGACAAAAATGATTCGCTTCACCTTCGTTTTTAATAAGTTCAGTACCGCACTCCGGGCAATTGGAAATAAAGACTATTTTCCTGCTGTTTTCATTTCTGAAGGAATGATCAACACCAACGATCTTAGGAATTATTTCTCCCCCTTTTTCAACATAAACCAAATCATTAAGATGAAGATCAAGAAGTGAGATCTGGTCCTCATTATGAAGAGTTGCACGTTTAACTGTCGACCCTGAGAGAAGAACTGGTTCCAGATTTGCTACCGGAGTTATTGCACCTGTTCTGCCAACCTGGAAAACAACAGATAACAACCTTGTTGTTGCTTTTTCGGCTTTGTATTTATAGGCAATTGCCCAGCGTGGCGATTTGGAGGTAAAACCCAGCTCTTGTTGCTGACGCAGAGAATTCACTTTTATAACAACACCATCTGTGTCGTAAGGGAGGTTTTTCCGCCCGGACTCCCAATATGAAATAAATTGAAATACTTCCTCAATATTCCTGCATAACGTTATGCTTTCAGGTACACTGAAACCCCAGTCTGAAGCTGCTTTTAGATTATCATAATGATTATCATAAGGAAGCTCTTCCGAGAGAAGGAAATAGACCATACACACTAGAGATCTCGAGGCAACTATTCTTGGATCAAGAAGTTTGAGAGTACCTGCTGCTGCATTTCTGGGATTGGCGAAAGGGACAATATCGGACTTAATTCTCTCTTCATTTAGCCTGTTAAATACGGCCCTTGGCATGAGTATTTCACCTCTTATAACAAATTCGGCAGGTAAGGTTTTCTTTTCTATTTTTAGCGGGATGTTTTTTATTGTCTTCACATTTAATGTGACATCGTCGCCTTTATTTCCGTCTCCACGTGTCACTGCCCTGAAGAGAGAACCATTTTTATACGTTATGCTTATCGATGCCCCGTCAAATTTTGATTCACATACATATTCAATTGATTGTGAGATTGTTTTGCGAACTCTGCTATCAAAATCCCTTAATTCTTCTTCGTTGTATGTATTCCCAAGAGAAAGCATCGGGTAGGTATGTTCGACTTGTTCAAATTCTCTGTTAATGTCACTGCCAACCCTTCTGGTAGGCGAGTTCTCGCTCATAAATTCAGGGAATTTTTTCTCGAGAGTATCTAGTTCATTAAGGAGAATATCGTATTCGAAATCCGAAACTGACGGCTGACTTAAAACATAATACCTGTTGTTATGTTCTGCAATCTCTTTCCTGAGAATATCAATTCGTTCCTTTACCTCTGATTTTTTCATTTAATGCTAGTCTAGTTAAAAATCTATTCTTTTGCAGGACCATCTGCCTCTTTTGTTATGTTTCCGAATTTACATTAAACAAAAATATTTCAATTCCAGACCCCATCAATTTTGGTTCCGCATTTATTACATTTCCCTCTGTCAATTGTATTTGACGCGATACGGAAGCCTTCTCTGACAACCAGAGTGGTGTTACATGATGGGCATTTTGTATCCGAAATTTCACTTCCGGGGGCATTACCGGTATACACATATTTTAATCCTTCTTCCCTGGCAATATTATAAGCGCTATTCAGTATTTCAACAGGTGTAGGAGGCAATTGTTCAAGTTTATGCATAGGGTAAAATCTGCTGAAATGTAACGGTGTATTTTTAAAATCATTATCACTTAACCACCTGCACATTTTTCTGATATCATTCAGATTATCAGTCCAGTCTGGAACAATAAGGTTGGTTATTTCCAGCCATACTCCCATATCTTTAAAGACTTTAAGTGAATCGAGCACCGGTTGTAATTTACCTCCTGTCAGCTTCAGATATGAACTTTCACTAAATGCTTTAAGATCAATATTGGCAGCATCAATTACACTGCAAAGTTTTTTAAGAGGCTCAGGATTAATATAACCATTTGATTTAAAGATGTTTTTCACACCGTCATTTCTGGCAATAGTAGCAGTCTCGAAGACGTATTCATAAAAGGTTACAGGTTCGGAGTATGTATAAGCAATTGACTGGCAACTGTTTTTAATACTACCTTCAATCACTTTTTCGGGCATGAGATCGTAATTCCTTGTCTTGTCAGGACTGATCTGTGATATCGTCCAGTTCTGGCAGTTCAGACAGACGAGATTACAACCGGCTGTTGCGATGGAAAAAGCCTTCGATCCGGGCAAAAAATGATACAGAGGTTTCTTTTCAACCGGGTCGACATTAACAGTGCAGGGATTGCCGAATGCCAGAGTGTATAATTTTGAATCGTGAACTTTACGATTGTTGCATTTGCTTAATTCACCTTCCTTGAGAACACATTCATTAGGACATATCCTGCACATAATTCCTCTGGCAGTTTCTTCCTGAAACATAGCAATCTTCCTCAGTGATGCAGGTTTTTCAGATGATATCGCTGAAAATGCCTGACGACATGGAAAACACATCAGGCCTGCTGATATTGCCATCGACTTTTTCAGAAAATCACGTTTACCCGGGTCAAATTTTAATTTCTTCATCTTAATATTTTTACCAAGTTATTTTACACTTTTAAGGGCTGTCTGAAAAGTTCTTTTTAACCACAAACCCTCCTGCCACCTGCCTGCCGCCTGCCTGCCGCCT
>DCFT01000233.1:0-5219 GCA_002319885.1 Bacteroidales bacterium UBA1797 | reverse complement strand
CCTGCCTGCCGCCTGCCTGCCGGTAGGCAGGGTAGGCAGGGTAGGCAGGGTAGGCAGCGTAGGCAGGGTAGGCGGGGTTAAAGAATTTCAATTTTTTAGACACACACTCTAAAATCAAATCAACTTTGAGTTCATGAGTTGATATTATAAAAACTTTCATCGTTACACAATTCTTAAAACTACTACTTGTTCCAGATTGTACCAAAAAGGATTCCTCCAATAATTAATGACGTTAATATATATATGGAAACCTGTATTCCGAACACAGGCACAATTAATCCTGAAATAAGAATGAACCCGAAGGCAGAGCCGGCAAGATCAGCGCTGTAGATTGCTGATGATAATGCCAATCCCTCAGCTTTCCCTGTAAGTTCACGAAATACACGTCCTGTCAACAATGCAGGTATAAATCCGGAAAGCATAATTACCACAACAGAGATTAAACCGCTTTTTATTACTATCATATAATTATAAACCAAACCAAAGGCGATATAAAATATTATCAGGAATATAACTTTGAACCTTAGTGGAATAGTATTAAATATGCGAATATTAATTCCGGAACCTACAGCAAGACCGGCCATTAATCCTGCAATTATCAATCCGGTAAGCTGGTACATATTTCCCACCATTATCTGAAGACTTAAGAGAATGATAATTTCAAATCCGGCAAGTGCTGAAGCGCTGAAATACATCAACAGGTTTTTTCTTTTTATAGTAATAGCAGGCAATGCGAAGACAATAAACAAGATAACTAAGATAGGGATCTTCTCACCCATGTTTTTGGTGAACTGATACGACTGGGAATGCAAACAGGCTACAGGGAATGCTAACCTGTTCTGTTTTGCCGTATGATCAATAAGTGCCTTTATTTCGTTTGACTTCCTGTTAATAAGATCATCCTCCAGATAATCATCGCAGACATAAATATTTTTAATATTCTTCCTCTTCACGAGCTGACAGATATCTAATGAGAGTTCTTTGTCGGAAGCTATGAAATACAACTTATTGCCTACAACTGGCTCTACATTTTTGAAATTAGCTGCCAGGCTGTTATAAATTGAAGAGTACAGACCTAATGATTCTTTGTTCATATAGTTGTCGCCTGGCCCTGGCGAGCACATAAAAATACCGTCACGATTGAGTATTCTCTTTACCTCTCCGAAGAACTCAGAAGTATAGTATCTGTTCAGCAGGAGAGTTACCGGAGGTGGAACCAGCAAAATAATAACATCGGCTGGTTCTTCCGACTTCCTGATATATTGATAAGCATCGCTGTTCACTATTGACACCTTATCCGGAAATCTGTTAATACCTGAGGTTTCATACCTGACCAGGGCAGGGTCCCTTTCAATATAAATAATGTTTTTTACAGGATATTTCAGAACTTCAGGGATATGTGATTGAGGTGATCCTGATATAACTATGACTTTATCGGGCGTTTCACTTTGAAGCATTGCGTAGTGAATATCTTCTTCTCTTTCAGTAGCATCGTCTTTATAGGCAAGTAATCTTTGATTATAATATAGACTTTCTTCTCCCTTATATTTCCCTGTTGTTATGTTACCATAAGGTGTGTCTTTTGTACCGGTAACTTTAATGCCCGGCAGAAGTATCCGTCTGAAGAGTAAATCGGGCTGCAAAAATATTGTCAGCGCTGCCAGGGTGATAACAGATAATTTAAGCCATATCTTTGATTTTGGTGCAAAAATATAGAAGACAGATAATGTATAGCCGGCTGAGAATAATATTATAAGCAGGATTAATTTGTATGTGTTAAGCAACCCTGCCGACAGAATAGCAACCAGGATGCCTGCAACTATTCCTCCGGTAGTTTCTATCGAAAATGATTTCCCGGGCACAATGTTGTATTCCGGGCTGATAGTAAATAATTTTATGAAAGTGAAACCCGATACCAGGCAAAACGGAAAGAGCACAAGAAAGGTGTAGATTATTGCCACCAGGAAAGAAGGAGATTCACCAGGATTTAAAAATACTCTGGATAGAAAAAGCATCATCATCAGAGAAATCAGAGGGCTTATTGAGAAAAACAGGTTTATCTTTCGTATATCATTTAGAGATGATCTGCTGGCTAATGATGATCCGATTGCTGATGTAATCAACCATGATCCTAGGAATGTACCAGCTATCAATTCATAACCTCCTGTAACATTCAGAATCTCTCTCATGAGCAGAAACTGAAATGATGAGCTGATGAATCCGATTATAAAAAGATTTGTTTTTAATTGTGAGGCAGACACTTTCTGCAACATAGGCTTTTCCTGAACACTTGCCGTGTTCTTAAAGAACTTTCCATAATAGTTCAGATGCCAGGTAAGATGAAAAATGCCGGTAACAGCCAGACCAATTCCAAATTCAACATGCCATTTTAACACTGTTTTTATAAAAGGAATACTCCATTTATAATTTATCTGAAGCGCAATGAATACTCCTGCAAAAGCTGTTATTATAAAAGCTATAGCAAGTGCAATGTTCCAGAATTGCCGGTGAATTTGAAGTGAATAATAGCCGATCCGGTAGAAGAAATAACTGATCAGATACAGAATTATTGCTGTTATACAAGTGCTGATAACATGATACATAGTTGCTTCTAGTTATCTTCCAGAACTACACCTTCGTAGATATAGAGCTCAGCATTTTTCCAACCGTCCCAGCCTAAACCGGCTTTATCCCTGGAAGTATACCCAAGGAATTCTTCTACTGTCCAATGATTTTCTATTGCAACTTGTGGTAACATAGTCCCTGCTCTGTTGTCTTTTTTGATATAAATACCGTCTTTCCCTAAAATGATCTCATTAATATTATTAATTTTTTTCAGTGGCCCCAGAACAGTTATTTCCATATCTGTTTTTTTATATTCCTCTTTTGTCAGTGGGGAGAACCTGGGATCTTCAAATGCTGAGGATATGGCTGATTCCTGAACAACAGTATATAAAGGCTCCGAAGAAATAAACCTGCCTATACATCCCCTTAAAGCGCCTTTGATCTTTAAAGTTACAAAAGCACCCATTGGCACCTTAAGCTTATCAGGGATATTATTCTCATCTATAACCGGATATTTGTTTTCATAAAGTTTTGATTCTATACTTTTTTTAGCAATTTCAAATAACTTTTTTCTTTCTTCATTTGTAAATGAGAAACTGTTTTCTGAGCTGGCTGATTCGACACTGTTTTGTTTTTTATCTATCATCACCAGGGCATTATACCCCACAACTTCATCTTTTCCTCCTTCAGGAGAATCACCTGAATTACAGTAATCAATCAGTTTGATCTCAAGATTTCTATTTCCTTCTGCCAGATCGAGGAGCGTGAGTCCTGAAGTCCATCCACACATACTCGTAACCAGACCGGGAATTTGTTTTGCGGCATTATCGCTAAGGGTTTTCAGAAATGTTTTTGCGCTACCTGAAACCAGACTCATTGCTGTTAATTTATCGTTCTCAATGGCATTGTTATAAGAGGGATAATGAGAAAAATCACTGCTCACAATAAACAGGTTTTCAGGTGTAAACCATGGTCTGAGGGCTTCTGCGATCTTTTTAACAGTATTCTCGTCATCTGTACCTAAAATTACGGGTACTATAGGCGGCAAATCTTTAAAATAATACTGTAAAAAAGGTAACTGATTCTCGATGCTGTGTTCTTTTATATGTGCCGTTATTGGAAAGTGGAATACTTTATTATCCTTAATGAGCTTATCTGCAATCTCTTTGTTAACAGGTACCCTTCCTAAAGGAGTGATATAATCACCACAATTATAAACCGAAGCGCCATTAAAATACATCACATGGCTTGAACCGATTATAAAGACATTTTTATATACTGCATTTTTGGGAATTGCCGAGAATGCTGAAGCAGCAATTTTTCCGGAAAACATATATCCGGCATGGGGACTGATTATTGCTCTTACATTCCATTTTTCTGAAGTTTTTTTGCAGGTTTCGAAATAGCTTTTAAGGTCCTTTGTCAGGGTTTCTTTATCAGCTGGATAAAATCTTCCTGCCGCAACTGGTTGTCTGTCAGTTGTTACACTCTGGGAAAATGTTTCCATGATAGTAAATATTGATAGCAAAACAATGAATACTGTTTGCATGACTATTACAATTAATTGGCGTAATAAAGTTATGCCAAAAAATCGAAGAAATAATAAGTTACCTGTAAAAGTTAGCAGTGTGGATTAAATAAGGACCATCGATTCTTTTAGAATCTCACCTTTGTCATCGGTACCGTAAATTTTGATTCCAAGACTAACTGTGGGTACTCCAATCATATGTATAATCGGGTGAAGTTCGTCCTTAAGATCTTCTGCTTCCATATTATCATAATCTTCAATATTGAAGTACAGATGTATCATAAGGGTATATTCACTGTCTTTTATTGAACCGAGGGTCTGTACGATTTTAGCCAGCCATATTGCGGATGCAGTATTGAAGTATTCAAGATTTAGACGCAGGTTAGTGGTGGGCCTTGGATTTTTGATATATTCACTAACCCACTTCAAAACAGCTTCATAAATGATTGCGGCATTCTCTGGGATTGACTTTCCTGACATGATAAGCTCGCCTGACGGGTAATTCAGATCAACCTGAGGTGTCTTGGCAGTCGGTTCGATAAATAAGTTTTTCAACTCCACCTTTTAAATCTTTATTGATGATAAAGTTACATAAATACTTATTCAAAATTATAATAAGTTTTTAATTATAGCATTTTTCTTTATCAAAAAGAAAAGGTAAGTAGTCAAATAAATTATTGGTTTGGTATAAATGCCTTGTAATTGATTGAATGGTTATAGTCCTTTTGGATATGTTTTCTTGTAAATCAATATTTTAAAATGTTATCTTTGCAAGCTCAAATTTGTTAAGGAAAAAATGGAGATTATTCTTAAAGAAAAGATAAAAGAAGCTGTTAAAAGTATTTACAATAGCGAGGTAAAGGATGACCTTATTCAGATTCAGGAAACACGGAAAGATTTTAACGGAGACTTTACACTTATAGTCTTTCCTCTTCTGCGTTTTTCAAAAAACACGCCCGAAAAAACCGGTGAGACTATCGGAAATTATCTTGTAAGTAATTTCCCGGCAGTATCAGGATTTAATGTAATCAAAGGATTCCTGAACCTTGAGATATCTGATGCATGGTGGGTTGAGTTCTTCAGAAAACTCATAACTGAGAAGAGTCATCTTGAAGATTGCCAGGTT